>JAPPLK010000063.1:0-11242 GCA_028819435.1 Nitrospira sp. | reverse complement strand
CCATTTCGTTATTGCTTGTGGCCTTGGAACGAGCCCAGCGGTCGGCGAACGTCGCATAGATTTTCCTTCGTTTTCAGAAAGTCCCATTTTAATCCGTCACTCCCGACATCTTTTATCGGGAATCCAGTGTCTTTAGTATTCACGGACGATGGAAAAAGTAAGGACTCTGGATCCCCGATTAAGAACGTCGGGGATGACGGAAGTGGGGGTATTAAAATGTTCCACGTGGAACAATCATGAACACAGCACAACTTGAAGGACTCTTCCGGACGGGGCTTACGGCCATCGGGATGGCCCACGAACATGCCGCGATCGACAAATTTGTGTTTTATTTACAACAGGTTATGAAATGGAATGAGAAAACGAACCTCACCGGACACAAGCGGGAAGAAGAGATAATCGGGAACCTGTTTATCGACTCCCTGGTCGGTGCCAGGGTGTTATCAACGGACGCGGCCTGTTCGATTCTGGATATTGGAACCGGAGCCGGGTTTCCCGGGATTCCCATAGGCATCGTCTTTCCACAACACAGCGTTACCCTCCTCGAACCGAATTTGAAGAAAGTGGCGTTTCTGCACCATATAATCGGTTCACTGGGCTTGGAGAGCGTTCGCGTGGAACCACACCCGATCGAACAATTTTCAGAGCAACCGGAATTTCATAAAAAATTCGATTGGGCGTTCATGAAAGCATTGAGATTCGACGCTGGTTTGGCCTATGTTACGCGGGTACTGTCCGCGTCTGGGAAATGTGTGTGTTTCCGAGCCGAGCCGTTGCCACCGGATTGTGTGCCGAAAGGGTTCTCCGTGGTCAATGACGTGCCTTACGAATTGCCGTTCGGGTTGGGGAAAAGGACCCTCATTATTGTAGGCCCGGCATAGCGGAGCATGTGAAAACACATTGTGTTTTTCAAAAGGAGAGAACGTCGCTCTGAACGATAGAGACCTTGAAGGGGTCGGTTCAGTTCCCCTCCTTTGCAAGGAGGGGCGAAGGGGAGGTAGAGAGTACAGATAGACAGTGGCGGTTCCGGGCTGTCCCAACGCCTGCTTGCTCTGCCCTTTTCCAGTCTTTCTACCCCACCCGGCCTCCCCTTACAAAGGGGAGGCAAAAGACGCGGGTTCTCTCATCAGATTAGGCGACCTCGGCTAAGCGGCAAAGGCAGTTTTTACGCAGCCTACCAGTCTTGATCTCCGGGAAATTGTTCCACGTGGAACATCGTGACGAGAGAACAGCGCCCGATGAATAAAATCGTCGCCATAGCGAATCAGAAAGGCGGGGTCGGAAAAACAACGACTTCCGTCAACTTGGCGGCAGGCTTGGCGCTGTGTGGAGAAAAAGTCCTGCTGGTCGATATGGACCCGCAGGCCAATGCCACAAGCGGGTTTGGCGTCGAGCAGCCGGCACAAACGCTGTATGATTGTTTGTTCAAAGACGTTCCTCCAGCCGAATCGATTATGTCCACTGCCGTCTCGAAGTTGGAGCTGTTACCCTCCGGCCCTGACCTTGCCGGAGCAGAAATCGAATTGGCCGGGGTCGCGCATCGAGAGGAACGATTGAAGCAGGTCCTCTCGACCATTTCCAATCAGTACGATTTCATCATTCTGGATTGTCCGCCGGCCCTAGGGCTTCTGACGGTGAATGCGCTGACCGCGGCACAATCGGTGCTGATCCCGGTTCAAAGTGAATATTATGCCATGGAGGGTTTGGGAAGGTTGATGGAGACGATCGAGAGGGTACGCGGCAGCCTCAACCAGGACTTGTCGATCGAGGGGATCCTTTTGACAATGTGTGACACCAGACTCACCCTTTCCAGACAAGTTTCGGAGGAAGTCAGAAAATTTTTCCCCGAGAAAGTCTACAGATCGGTCATCCCGAGAAACGTGGCCTTGGCCGAAGCCCCGAGTTATGGGCGCCCCGGGTTGCTCTACAATTCAGCGTCCATAGGCGCCAAGGCCTATATGGATTTGGCAAAGGAGTTTTTGGTAAATGGAAAAGAAAGCACTGGGTAAAGGCCTGGCAGCCCTTTTGCCTGAGGGTGAGTCGAAGGAGACCGGGCAAACGGTTCACCTGATTCCCGTGACGCAGATCCTGCCGAACAGGTATCAGCCCAGAAAAACGTTTGTCGAAGACGAACTCCGAGAATTGGTGGAATCCGTCAAGCAGCACGGGATTCTTCAGCCTGTCCTTGTGAGGCGAAAGGGTGAAAACTCCTATGAACTCATTGCAGGGGAGCGGCGGTTCCGCGCGGCCACCTTGGCGCAACTGCCGGCTGTACCCGCGGTGATCCGAAAATCCAGCGATCAGGAATCTACGATATTATCACTAATTGAAAATATCCAAAGAAGCAACTTGAATCCGGTTGAAGAAGCCAAGGCGTATCGCCAATTGATCGATGAGTTCGGGGCGACCCAGGAAATCGTGGCCGAACGGGTCGGTCGCGACCGGGCTTCGGTCGCCAATATCTGCAGAATTCTCGCGTTGCCCACGGAGGTGCAGGATATGGTGGCTTCCGGGCAATTGACATTGGGGCACGCAAAAGTCATTCTGGGCATAAAAAATTCCGAAGACCGCTTGACCCTGGCGAAAAGAATTCTTCGCGACCAGCTTTCAGTCAGGCAGGTCGAACAATTGATCAAAAAACGCCCAGGAAAGGCGAGGGCACGGCGAACGGCCGGACAATCACTCCATGCCGACGTGGAAGAGCGCCTCCGAAAACACTTGGGAACGAAAGTCGTGATTCGCTCGAAACAGCAGAAGGGTGAAGTGATACTCAGTTATTATTCCCAGGAGGATTTGACGAGAATTGTGGACGTGATTTTATCATAACAATCCAACGGGACCGTGGGTAGGAGGGGGCCTGTGTGTCGCCCCGTGTCTCTCCTGATCCGGTCCTGGCACAGAGAGGGCATTCTTATGTGGGGGACATCCGAACAAAATGACAAAAAATGGGAAACGATTGTGGAGGAAGGCTCCTACACGTTTCTTGGAAGAGGTGTGGACTTCAAAGGAAGAGCCAAATTCGACGGCAGTGTCCGAATTGACGGTCTGTTCGACGGCCAGATTTTTTCGCAGGATACCCTGGTGATTGGTGAACAGGGAATCGTAAAAGGCGAAATCACCTGTGAAACCCTTATCTGTAGCGGAAAGATTGAAGGAAATATCGTTGCTTCCCAAAAGGTCCAATTACTGAAACCGGCCGTGCTGGTCGGCAGCATTCGCACCCCCTCTTTTTCCGTAGAAGAGGGAGTCCTGTACCAGGGCATGTGCGATATGGGTGCCAGCGGGATAGACGTCGTTCCCTCGCCATCGGCCGAGGTCGAAAAGGTCCAGCATGCCGTCTGAGCCCACTGAGGTCAACACAGCCGGCCCCGTCATGTCCAAACCAACAGTTCTTCTCGGGATGAGCGGCGGCGTCGATAGCTCAGTCGCCGCGTTACTGCTGACGGAGCAGGGCTATGACGTGCAAGGGGTGACGCTGCAAGTGTGGGAGCCTGAAGATGCAGACGCCGTGGTCACGAAAAAATGGGAAGAACGGGGTTGCTGCAAAGTCGGCTTGGCCCGGCACGTGGCACAGCGATTAGGCATTCCGCATGAAGTGGTCGATACCCGCGAGACCTTTCGTAAAAACGTCGTGGACGATTTTATTGACGGCTATTTGAGTGGGACCACCCCCAATCCGTGCGTGCGATGCAATGAGCGGGTGAAGTTCGGAATGTTGTACCAACTGGCGAAAGCCCGCGGGATCGACTTCGTGGCTTCCGGGCATTATGCCCAGGTGTTACCAGTCGATGAGGGGGTCGGCCTGTTTCGCGGTGCCGACGGCAAAAAGGAGCAATCCTATTTTTTGTACAGGCTCCCTGCGGCCTGGCTACCCCATATCCTGTTTCCCGTGGGGCATCTTCAAAAAACCGAGGTATGGAAACGCGCGGAAGAATTGGACCTGCCGGCCGATGAAATGAAAGAAAGCCAGGAAATCTGTTTTGTCACTCAAGGCGATTATCGCACGTTTTTAGCCGCTGAAGCGCCGCAGGCCCTCCGGCCAGGCCCGTTCCTCGATCCGGAAGGCCGCAAAATCGGAGAGCATCGCGGCATTGCCTTTTATACACCAGGGCAACGAAAAGGGTTGGGCATTGCACTGGGCGAGCGTCTCTACGTCAAGGAAGTGAACCCTGAAACCAACGCGGTCGTCCTGGGACGGGCGGAAGACCTGTCCCGGCAAACCTGCACGGTTCAGGATGTGAATTGGTTGGCCGATGCCTTGCCCGAAACCCTGGATCACGTGGACATCAAATACCGCTATGCGTCCCCGGCAGTCTCCGGCCGCGTTCAGCAGCAGACCGCGGGAACCCTCTCCATCGAATTCCAGGAACCGCAACAGGCCCTGAGTCCTGGCCAGTCACTCGTCCTCTATCAAGGCGACCGCGTCCTAGGCGGCGGAATCATCCAGCCATTCGAGCGTCACGGGATTTCGACGGTATTACGGGAAACTCCGGAACGTTCCAACCCCACCTGCTCTTAAACGCTTCTTCTCTAGGCTAACAATCGAACACCAGCTCCGGCACCACCACCCCCCATGTGTCGCATCTTGCACTGTCCCTGTACTCCGGCGCCGATGCCTCGCGGTTCCAGCCCACGATGGCGAAAACCGTCGCGGCGCTGCACCGCGTCCCCGGTGGGGGTTGGAAGTCGTTGGCAAGCCTCCCAACTACCATTCCCGATTGGTTCAGCAATTCCCACCGTCCCCGTTCGTTTATCCTCGCTTTCAACGGATCGTCTGGCGACAAAGCGGAAAGAGCATGATGCACCGGATGGTCGCTGCCGTGACGTCCCGCGAAACCCAGATCGATTTCGTTCAGACCGGGCCGCCGATATTGGCAGGCGAGTTCAGGTGTTGCCGGAGGGAGTTTGGCCGGTTCGCGACGCAGCACCGCGGGGATGTCCAGTAAGGCATCCTGAAACAAGTGCGACCCTGGAAAGTTTACGAGAGCGAGGGTGTGCCGGGCCCGGGTCATGGCTACATAATAGAGCCGTCGCGGGGAGTCCGGGTCCTCGCCATTGCCGACTCTGTCCCAACCGCCGTCGAGCACGGCCACGTGGTCGAACTCCAGTCCCTTGGCGCGGTGTGCGGTCAACAGTAACAGCCCGCGCTGGTGCCGCCGTATCTCCCGCCCCCATTCAGCCAGCCACTCGATGAAGTGGTCCACCGGCATTTCCTCACTGCCGGTTTCCAATTCGTACTCGTCCACAGCTTCCCGCAGCAGTTCGACCCAGGGACCCGTGAAACCTGCATCTAACCAAGCGCGGAGGGCCGTGGCGTCCACCAAGCGAGTCTTGCGTCCACGCAGCCATTCAACAACTGCACGGGTTTCACGCAGGCGCCAGAATCGCGGAATGTCTTCGTTTGCCATCTGCGCCGGGATACCGTGGGCTTCGCAGAATGCACGCACCGGGTCCAGATACTTCCATTCGCGTGCGATCACCGCACACGTGGACCAGTCCCAGTCTGGCGAAAGGGCGGCGAGGCGCTGCAACTCCATCATCGCCACCCGCGCTTGTGCGATCGAATCCTGCTGCGCCGGTAGAATCTGCACCCGGCCCTGAGCAACCAGGTCCAACTCCCGCCAAGCGCCACCGGGCGAATCGTTCGCGCGTGCCCGGTCGATGCGGATAGGATGCCCGGTCTTCATCCGTTGCTGTGCCGGTTCGATCAATGTGTTGGCCGCTGAAATAATGTGTTCGGTAGAACGGTAGTTGTCGATCAGATAGGTGAGGTTTGGCCCGTAATCTGCTTCGAAACGACGAATGAACTCCACCGAAGCGCCATTGAAAGCGTAGATATTCTGATCGTCGTCGCCTACTGCGAAGAGGGTAAGCTTGCGATCCTCATCGTTTAAGGTGCGTCCGGCCAAGGCCGAGATCAACTCGTATTGGTCCGCACCGATGTCTTGGTATTCGTCTACAAGTATCCAGCGGAAACCTGCAAGAAGCCGTTCCCGCTGATCGTCTGCCTCCTCCGGTTCCAGCCCATCGCCGCGCAACAGCGCCACTGCTTGACGTAACACTTCCCGGAATGCCTGGTCGTCAAGCTGCCGCCTTTCTCGTTCTTGAAAACTGACGCCAGCGAGTCGCATGGCTAGACCGTGACAGGTAAGTACGGTTACCCCGCGAGCGTCGTTGCCGATCAGGTCCCTGAGGCGGCGCCGGATCTCAACGGCCGCGTGCCGATTGTAGGCCAGAGCCAGGATGCCGCGTGGGTTTTCGCGCCTTGCACGCACCAGGTAGGCGATACGATGCACCAGTACACGGGTTTTGCCTGCACCGGGACCGGCGAGTACCAGCACGTTTGTCTGCTCCCGATTATCCGTGACGATGCGTTGCTGGATCGGATTCTTCAGGCTCTCGACAATGGCCCGCCACGATTCGGGAGTGGTCTGCCGTTCGATTTCCCTGAGCCGATCCGGCAGCCAGCGGCGAAGAAAACGTTCTTCCTTCAGGCTGAAGTAGTCCATGACCAGACGCAGGGCGTCGGCCATGGCATCGAGGCCCCGCCGGGCAAATTCCACCATCACGTGAATCTGCCTCACCTGTCCCTGGTAATGGAGCTTGAGCGGCTGGAAGTCCGCGGCGACGAAACCGCGTCTTGGCGTCTCCTGTACAAGACGGATGGTCATGGCCGGCCGGAATACCGCCAGTCCTTTGTGAAGGCGAATGATCTCCTGATCGTGTAACCAGAGGAGAGCGTGGTTCAGCAGTTTCTCTGGATTCCGGACGCTGCTCCTCAGAATGACGTCGGACGTGAGCGCGTCCAGAAGCTTGCCATGGGTAGTTTCGGCCAGCAGGTCCGTGCCCCGTGTCCTGGGCGGCAGACAGGCGAGCAAGTGATTCAGGAGGAGCTTCGCCCCATCACGTCGTCGCGAGGCGATCTCCTCCAACGCCGACCATTCGCGCTGTAGCGTTACCCGCACCGTTTCCACATCCTGCTGTCGCACATCAAGGCTACCAATGCCGCTCCCCTCGCCCCGGCCGTCATGGGCGATGCTGCGGAGAATGCGCCAGAGCTTTTCCGGCAGCGGATCGGGCGTTCCCGAATCTCGCAGGGTTTGCGCAGCGACTCGCAAATGCAGAATGGACGTATCTCCTCTGCTCATGTCAGGCGCTGCTTGGCGAAGATGCTCGATCAGGGCGATCTCCAATTCCACCGCCTCATTAAAGCGTTTCTGGGAACTGCGCGCTACTCCCTCGTGGACAAAGGCGGTCAGTGTCGTGTCATTGCTGGCGATGCCCAGTTGCTCCAGGTCATGCAGGGCGCTACGTACCTCTTCAGGGCTCAAGCCCGAGACCCCCATCAACTCGTCGGTGGAGATACCTTCATCCGGGTCCGCGTCGATCAGGGTCTCGGCGATAGTCAGCAATTTGCGCCGATAGACGTCCGCCATGTCTGTTCTTTTCAGCCTGGTGCGCGCCTCCTCTACGGAGTTCACCTTCAAAGATGAAGGAAACACCTGCACCCGGTTTTCATGCCGGTTCAGTAGTCTCGCCTCCTCCAACCAAGCGATCGCGGTTCGCACGCGCGTATCGTCGGTAGTCGAGTCCCGCTCGAACACTTTCTCCTCGTCCTCTACGAGGATCTCGCCCGCAGTGGCCACGACCTCACCGTCCAGACGATTCTTCCTGTCCAGATTGCGTAGTGCCCGCAGCACGCCTTGGATCTCTCGCCGGGTCAACCGTGAGCGCGCCGACATGCCGAACTGTCTTTCCACGTCGTCTGTCGCATAGAGCAGCACACAGCGGGCCGTTTGCGAGTCGCGCCCGGCCCGGCCTGCCTCCTGCAGGTAATTCTCCAGCGACCCCGGGATGTCAGCGTGGAGCACCAGCCGCACGTCCGGCTTGTCGATGCCCATGCCAAAAGCATTGGTGGCCACAATCACGCGGAGTTCGCCGTCGATGAAGCGTTGCTGGACGTTTTTCCTGGTTTCGGGTGGCAGCTTGGCGTGGAAGTAGTCAGCCGCGACGCCTTTCATCCGGAGGAACTCCGCTACCTCTTCGGTCTGCCGGCGAGTTGCGCAGTAGATGATAGCGCCTCCGGAGATGTCCGGCGGCAGGTCAGACATGAGGATCTGGTGGAGGTGTGCAAGTTTCTCTCCTCCCGTCGTCGGCACCACCAGGAAATTCAAGTTCGTGCGCTGGGCACCGCCGTCGAAGACCTTCAGTTCGATACCAAGTTCATCCCGGAAGTGCTGTAGGATGTCCTCTTTGACTTCGGGCTTGGCGGTCGCGGTCAGGCACAGCACCGGCGGTATCGGCGCAGATCCCGCGTTTTCTCGGATGAAGCGCCCCACGTAGCGGTAATCGGGCCGAAAGTCGTGCCCCCACTTTGAGAGGCAATGGGCCTCGTCCAGCACCCAGGCCCCGATCTCGCGCTGATTCAGCACCCGGACCAGAGACCAGTTGCGGAGCTGCTCCGGCGAGACGATGAGGATGCCCGTGTCCCCGAGTCGGACCCGGTCGAGCGCATCAACCCGCTCTGGCATCGAAAGCAGCCCGTTGATGGCGACGCACGACCCGATGCCGTGCGCTTCCAGACCGGCTACCTGATCTGCCATGAGCGCAACCAGGGGCGAGATCACCACCGTCAGCGCGCCGGTCTTGTCGTAGCGGGACAAGGCCGGGATCTGATAGCAGAGCGACTTGCCGGTGCCGGTGGGTAGAATCCCCAGCACGTGCTCTCCAGCCATTGCCGCCTCGACGATGGCCTGTTGCATAGGCCGTCCGTCCTCGTCTGCAGGCTCCGGACGGAAGTCGGGAAAACCAAACCAACGTGTAAGCTCTTTGCGGGCGCTATGTCTCTCCTGACACCAATCGCATGATCGGTCGCCGCAGACGGTATCCCGCAGTCGGCGAACCAGTCCTCCCGCTTCAGGGAACTGATGGCGTACCCAGGGTGGCATGACCGAGTTGCTTCCGGATACCGACAGCCACGCCAGCGCATAGGCCATGGCCCAACCATGGCAGGCCACGTCGGTCAGGATTTCGCGGCCGTATGTCAGACAGGCGTTGCCCTTTAGCAGGCTCCTGATCGCCGTGTGAGCCTCGTCGTCGGCCGGCCGTTGTGATTCCCGCAGGGTAGAGAAAAAGATCGCGAAACCAGCTTTTTCACTCTCTGAGAAGGCGTCGCTCTCACTCTCTGCCGTGGTGAGCCAGTGCCAAGCCAAGAGAAGATCCGGCTCTACCCGCGCAATGTCTTGCAAGGCGCACCACTGGTTATGGAAGACTTCCAGCGTGAGACGGGCATCAAGCTCCGGGTCGTTCAATCGCCCTCGCTTCAGTTGTCCGTCCTGGTAGTGTTTGACGAGGTGGTGATAAGGATGGCGGGGAAAGGCAAGGGGATTCAGTTTCAGCGTATCCACCGCCGGCAGCGTCAACAGCCGGAGGTCCGATTGCGCCGCGGTCAGATGGAGCAGATCAAAGGCGATCAGGTTATGGCCGAGCAGGAAGTCCGCGTCAGCAGCGAAGTCGTCGAGCTTCGCCAATGCTGCCGTCAAACCATCGCGGTGAAAATCCTTGCCCGGGAAGACCATGGTTCGGCCGCTATCCGAGCGCACCGCAGCGAAGGCGTGGATGCGACGGTCCCGAACACCGACTTCAAGATCCAGCGAGAGGCAGCGGGGAGAAAAACTTTCAATTGACATCAGGGTCACGCTGCTCTTCGTTCGAGCGGTCTCACAATCGATATAACGCAATTTTGATTGTCAACAATCTCACATGTTGTGAATCCATACAACAGATAAACGATTCACAAATTCATAAATAAGTACCATGCTTGCAAGAATAACGACAAGTTGTTATTCTTGTCTTTATGCCACGAATCCCTCATTATCACAGGGAAATGGAGGTTCCACAAAAGGGCACGGTCATTCTCTTGGGTCCTCGGATGGTGGGCAAGACCACCCTCCTTGCGGGACTGCCTCACTCACTGAGTTACAATCTGTTGGAGCCCCAACTCGAGTTGGAATTGCGCTCCAGGCCGGGCAAGTTGCTGGAGGACATCGCCCGGCTCGCCCCAGGGGAGCGAGTCTTTATCGACGAAATTCAGCGGGTGCCGGAACTTCTCAATGTCGTTCAGATCGGCATCGACAAGCACCAACTGGACTTTGCCCTCTCCGGTTCAAGTGCCAGAAAACTCAAAAGGGGGCGGGCCAACCTGCTCGGTGGACGGGCCATCGTGCGTACCCTCTTGCCCCTGACCATGAAAGAGATGGGGGAGAGCTTCGATCTTGCAAGCGTCCTGCAATTGGGCTCCCTGCCCAAAATTGTCGCGGAATTTCAGATGGGGGGATTCGAGCGGGCGTGGGATTATCTGGACAGCTATGCCATCACGTACATTCGGGAGGAAATTCAAGCGGAGGCGATTGTCAGGACCCTTGGGGCCTTCCAACGTTTTCTGCCCATCGCTGCGGAATCCAACGGTCAAACCATTGTTTTTTCCAATATCGCCCGAGAATCCAGTACGCCGAGTTCGACGGTCAAGGAGTACTATCAAATTTTGGAAGATACACTGCTGGGGTTTTTTCTCTGGCCTTACGATCGCAAAGAGAGGAAAAAGTCCCGGCCCAAATTTTACTTTTTTGATACAGGGGTGGTTCGGGTCCTCCAAGGCCGCGTCGGAACTCCCATGAATTCCGTTGAGCGAGGCATTCTCTTTGAGACCTGGATGGTCAATGAGATAGTTCGAATTAATGAGTACCTCGGCAAACGCCTGGAACTTTCCTTTTGGCGAGAGCATCGTCACGAAGTTGATTTGTTGATTTCACGGGCCAGAGAAGTTCTCTGTGGGGTGGAAATTAAGAGCGGACGGAGCGGCCTTGCCGAGGCCACTCGCAAGAAATTCCAGGCCCGCTTTCCCAACGCTCCACTCTACACAGTGTCCTTGGCAGGAAAGAGCCAGGGAGAAACCCTCACTTATCCCGACTTTCTCGAGTGGCTCCGCCGCCTCTAATATTTGGCGCATGTTGCCGGGCAATGTTGGCCAGGGTTCTTAGCGCAGAGTTGACCGTTGCGGAGCTACAACCTGCCGGGTCCCCAAAGAGCGAAATCATCGCTAACCATCGCTATTTCATAGCAAGGCATAGCAAAGCATAGCAAAATCATAGCAGGATATAGCAATTTCATAGCAAATATAGCAATAGTATAGCAAAAGCATAGCACTGCGATGTTGTCTCGTGCGAATGCCTGAAAAAGCAGA
>JAPPLK010000047.1:32098-33703 GCA_028819435.1 Nitrospira sp. | reverse complement strand
CCCGTCAAGGGAGAGGGGACTTTTTTGGTCAACAGAGCCCGATTTTATCGCCCTGGTTGGCGCGGCGCTCCAATTGCGACGCGAGTTTATTCAGGGCATTCAGGTAGGCTTGGGCCGAGGCCACGATGATATCGGTATTTGCCCCGTTGCCGGTGACGATTTCACCGTCCTGCTCGATTCGCACCGACACCTCGCCTTGCGCGTCCGTTCCGCCGGTGATGGCCTTGACCACGTAGGCCAACAATTTGCTTTTGGTTTGTGTGATTCGGGCAATGGTTCGATACACCGCGTCGACCGGACCATCGCCGGTGCCCGTCTCCTTCATCGCCTGCCCATCCACCTCCAACTCCACGGTTGCCGTCGGCAACTGATTCGTCCCGCTTTGGGTGCTCAGCGCCTTTAACGAATACCGTTCGGGCACCTTGGTGACGGCTTCGGACACGATCGATTCCAAATCTTCCTCGAACAATTCCTTTTTCTGGTCCGCGAGCCGTTTGAATCGCTCAAACGCCGCGTTCACTTCTTCGTCTGAGAGCGCATAGCCCAACTTCGCCAATTCCGCTCGAAAGGCGTGGCGACCGGACAGTTTCCCCATTACCAGGCGACTTTGCGTCAACCCGATGGAACCGGGCTGCATGATTTCATACGTATTTTTATCCTTGAGCAACCCGTCCTGGTGGATCCCGGAAGTATGCGCAAACGCGTTCGCCCCGACGATGGCCTTGTTGGGTTGGACGACCATTCCCGTGATCTTGCTGACCAGCCGGCTGGTCTTGGAAATTTCTTCGGTGCGAATTTGCGTCCCGGCTTCATAAAAGTCCTTGCGGGTCCGCAGCCCCATCACGATCTCTTCCATCGACGCATTGCCGGCCCGTTCGCCGATGCCGTTGATCGTACATTCCACTTGCCCGGCGCCGGCGTGGATGGCCGCCATGGAATTGGCCACCGCCAATCCCAAATCATTGTGACAATGGACGGAGATGATCGCCCGATCGCAGTCACGCACCCGCGTCCTGAGCGTTCGGATAATATCTTCAAATTCCTTGGGGGTCGTGTACCCCACGGTATCGGGAATATTCACCGTACCCGCGCCTGCGTCCACGACCGCCTCCACGACTTCGCACAGGTAGGAGACGTCCGACCGCGTCGCGTCCATGGGGGAAAACTCAACGTCATCGACGTAGCTGCGCGCGTGCCGAACCATCTCGACCGCACGCCGAAGCGCTTCCTCTCGCGTCATGCGGAATTGGTGTTTCAGGTGAATGTCCGACGTGGACAGGAAGGTATGAATGCGTGGTTTGGGCGACCCTTTCAATGCCGTCCACGCCGAATCAATGTCCGCAGGCTTGGCTCGTGCCAGGCTACAGACCGTCGGGCCTTCCACCTCCTGCCCGATACGCTGCACCGCCTCGAAATCGCCGGGAGAACTGAAGGCGAACCCGGCTTCAATAATATCGACGTTCAAGCGAGCCAGTTGTTTGGCGACCAGCACTTTTTCTTCCACGTTCATGCTGGCTCCCGGAGACTGCTCGCCGTCACGCAAAGTGGTGTCGAAAATTCTGACGTGTCGCTTCATCGCCCATGCTCCTCACAAAGATGATTCAC
>JAPPLK010000047.1:1897-31998 GCA_028819435.1 Nitrospira sp. | reverse complement strand
TCGAAAATTCTGACGTGTCGCTTCATCGCCCATGCTCCTCACAAAGATGATTCACAGCCTACCATAATAAAAAAGCCTTCACCCCGAAGAGGTGAAGGCCTTTGACCTGCTTCGGGGGCATCAGGGGGACACTGCTGTTTTAAACAGACTTGGCAGTGGCAGTGTCACATCACCTAAGAGAAGGGCGCCTCTTCCCTGTTCTTGCCATTGATCCATGCGGAATCAGTCCTTTGACTCCGACGACACGGGCGCCCGAACCGGCGTTTCCCGCGTCGTTGGCGCGGTGACAACGTTCCAGCCCTTTTCCAACAAACCGGAACTCACGTATGCCAAACAAATCACAAACAACATCAATTCAGGATAGGCCATGACGGAGACCAAGATCAAGACGGCCCAGACCAAATACATGAAATGGTTGTGACCTGCAAACTTCAACTGTTTCACGCTACGGTATTTCACCGTGCTCACCATAAGGAACGCCATCAGCAGGCTTAAGACGATCACCACCGAGGGAAGCACGTTTGCAGGCAGGTGACTGATGTGTACGTCGAAAATATAAAACGTCGCGATAAAACCGGCTGCCGCGGGAATGGGCAACCCCGTAAAAAACCGGCTCTCCGCAGTGCTCGCCATGACGTTGAACCGGGCCAAACGCAGGGCACCGCAGGCCACGTACGCAAACATGATCGCCGCGCCCAACATACCCGGAGATTTCAGCACCCACGCATAAATCAAAAACCCGGGGGCAAGCCCGAATGAAATCAGGTCAGACAGGGAATCGTATTCCACGCCAAACTCGCTCGTACTGTTGGTCAAACGGGCGGACGTGCCGTCCAGGACGTCGAAGACCATCGCAATCAGGATCGCAATTGCCGCCGCTTCCAAGCGACCATGGTACACAAACACCATCGCGGCCAACCCGCTGAACAGGTTACCCGTGGTGAGGATGTTTGGGATCAAGTGAACGCCACGACGGCGAGACCCTTCCTTATTGTTCAATATTTTCCCCTTCACGTGAACTCCGCGAGTATGGATTCTCCACCCTTCACCTGATCTCCAACCTTGACGCGGACACGGCTGTCGACGTCGAAATACGTATCCATCCGGGATCCGAACCGGATCAGACCGAAGCGTTCACCGGACACGGCGGTATCGCCAGGCTGTGCCCAGCACACGATCCGCCTGGCCACGAGCCCCGCGACCTGGACACAGAGCACCTTTTTCTTCGACGGCGTTTCAATCATCAACGCATTCTGTTCGTTATGCACCGTCGCGTCCTGACCACCCGCGTCGAGAAACCGTCCCGGCTGGTAGGCCATGTCCATCACGGTGCCGGCACACGGCATTCGATTGATGTGCACGTCGAAAATATTCAGAAAGATGCTGATCCGGATACTTTGCTCTTTCAAATATCTCGGTTCAAATTCCTTCTGAATCGCGATCACTTTCCCGTCCCCTGGTGCAAGGATCAAGTCGTCACCCCGAGGGGGAGTGCGAGGAGGATTTCGAAAAAACCAGCCGGTAAAACACGCGAGTGCTCCAAAGGCCATGGCGGTTTTTCGCAACCCCAGCAAACTGGCCAACAGGGCCGGCGTCGCCGCTCCCAGGACAAAGGGCAGCCCTTCCGGCGCAATGGGGAGATCTTTCGCGCGATCAGTCATCGAACCCGTTTCTCGTGAGGAACAAGATCGTTGTTCCCTCCCCTAATTCTTTTTCTGGTCTACCAGTTTGTCCTTCTGCAGCCAGGGCATCATGCCGCGCAAGCGTTCCCCAACTTCTTCAATGGGATGTTCTTTGCCTCGTTTCAGTAGCGCATTGTATACGGGACGATTCGCCTGATTTTCCAGCACCCATTCCCTGGCAAACCGGCCGCTTTGGATCTCCCGGAGGATTTTCTTCATGGTCTGCTTGGTCTCGTTCGTAATGACGCGCGGGCCCCGGGTCACGTCGCCGTATTTGGCGGTCGTGCTGATCGAGTAGCGCATGTTGGCGATTCCACCCTGATAGATCAAGTCGACGATCAACTTCACTTCGTGCAGGCATTCAAAATACGCCATTTCCGGCGAATAACCCGCTTCGACCAGGGTCTCATACCCGGCTTGGATCAACGAGGTCAGGCCTCCGCACAAGACAACCTGTTCCCCGAAGAGATCGGTTTCGGTCTCTTCACGAAAATTCGTTTCGATGACGCCGGCGCGACCGCCGCCGATGGCCGAGGCGTACGCCAAACCGACCTGCGCGGTCTCTCCGCTGGGATCCTGGTGGACGGCCAACAAACACGGCACCCCGCTTCCCTTCGTGTATTCAGAACGGACCAAATGACCCGGTCCCTTGGGCGCCACCATAAACACGTTAACCCCGGCCGGCGGCTGAATTTGTCCGAAGTGAACGTTAAAGCCGTGACCGAATGCCAGAAATGCGCCGTCTTTCAAATGGGGAGCAATCTCATGCCGATAGATGGCCGGCTGCACTTCGTCCGGAGCCAGGATCATGATCACGTCCGATTGTTTCACGGCATCGGCTACCGGCATCACTTTCAGTCCCGTGGCTTCGGCTTTTTTCCAGGATGCGCCTTCCCGCAAACCCACCACGACGTCCACGCCGCTCTCCGACAGATTGAGGGCATGGGCGTGCCCCTGACTGCCGAATCCGACAATCGCCACTTTCTTTTTCAGAATGTTTTGTAAATCCGCGTCTCTGTCATACATGATTTTCATAACCGACTCCTTGGGGAATAAACGTCCAAGCTGATTCGCTTCTCCTGTTTTTGTCGCAACGCCATCCATGGCGCTTTCCGTTGGCGGCACAGGGAATACCTCTACCTCCCCTCACCCCTCCTTACAAAGGAGGGGAAAAGAAGGACTGCCCGTCTTTTGCCTCCCCGTCGCCTGCCCTGAGCTTGTCGAAGGGTAAGGGGAGGTCGGGTGGGGTAGAGCCCACGCCCGAAAACGTCGCGCTCCGCATACTCCGCACAGCTTCTAGTTGGCTTTGGCAAGCGGGCGCGACTGAGTCGCCACCGTCCGAACGGGTTCTCGCGCAATGGCAATCCGGCCGGTCCTGACGATTTCCTTGATACCGAGGGGTTGGAGCAACTGGATAATGGCGTGAATCTTGTGCACGTCACCCGTGACTTCGATCGTATAGGACGTTGGGGAGGAGTCAATCACGTTCGCTCGAAAGATATCGGCAATCCGCAGGGCCTCAGCCCGATCCTCCGACCGGGCATGCACTTTAATCAAGGCACTCTCACGGCTCACGGCGTCGCTTTCATTGAGATCGACCACCTTGATGACGTCGATGATTTTGTTCAATTGCTTGAGGATCTGTTCAATGATGCGCTCATCCCCGTTGGTGACCACGGTCATCATCGACACGCTCGGGTCGAGCGTGGGCGCCACCGATAAACTTTCGATATTGAATCCCCGGCCGCTGAACAGGCCCGCGACCCGTGACAAGGCCCCTGATTTATTTTCCAACGTCACCGAAATAATGTGTTCCACGAATGCTCCGCCCTTTAGCCGTTCACGCCCCGTTCGGCCTCTCCATCCCCCTCTCCCCTGGAGGGAGAGGGCTGGGGTGAGGGGGGGGGCTCGCCCCTACGCCGTCAAAATAGTGTCTTTGCTCTCCGCTTTGCCCATCGCCCCTTGTCGCTTCTGCAACTCCGGCGGATCTTCCAGAATCATTTCATGGTTGCAGCCACCGGCCGGAATCATGGGATAACAATTCTCGAATTGATCCACCGGCACGTCAATGAAGACCGGCTTGTCAATGGCCATGGCCTCTCGAATCCCGTCATCCACTTCACTGACCTTTTGCACGCGAAGCCCGGCGGCGCCGTAGGCTTCCGCGAGTTTCACGAAATCCGGCGATTGGTCCAAATAGCTGCACGCATAGCGACCTTCATAGAACAGGTCCTGCCACTGCCGCACCATGCCATGGAAACGGTTATTGATGATAAACACCTTGACCGGCAGTTTTTCGATCACGGCAGTCGCCAATTCCTGGGAGTTCATCTGGACACTCCCGTCACCCGCAATGCACAACACGAGCCGGCCACGAAAGGCTGCCTGGGCCCCGAGGGCAGCGGGGAACCCAAAACCCATCGTCCCCAACCCGCCGGACGTGAGCCACGTATTTGGTTTGGCGAGGTGAAAGTATTGCGCCGCCCACATCTGATGCTGGCCCACGTCGGTGGACACGATCGGGTCGCGGTCTTTCGTGAGTTGATAGACCCGGTCAATCAGATACTGTGGTTTGATCAACTTGTCGGCATCCTGCTGGTAGCTCAAGGGGTGAGCGGTTTTCCACTCATTCAGTTGATCCCACCACGGCTTGCGCAATTCTTTCTGGTCGCCGTTCACCGTCGCGCGCAACACGTTGTTCAATTCCTGCAAGACGCATTTACAATCACCCACGATGGGAACGTCCACGTGGATGTTCTTGCGGATCGACGTCGGATCAATATCGATATGGATAATCTTGGCGCCGGGACAAAATTCAGACACCTTCCCGGTTACGCGATCATCGAACCGGGCGCCGATGGCAATCACCAAATCGGAATAATGGATGGCCATGTTGGCCACGTAGGTGCCGTGCATGCCCAGCATCCCCAGGGACAACGGATGTTGGCCGGGGAACGCGCCCAAGGCCATCAGAGTCTGGTTCACGGGGATCTGGGTCAACTCGGCCAATTCGCGCACTTCCGCCGAGGCACCGGACAACTGCACACCCCCACCAATGTAGATGACGGGACGTCGCGCCTTCATGATGGCATCGGCGGCTTGCTTGATCTTCCACTTGCTGCCTTCGTAAGTCGGGTTGTAGCCACGAATCGACACGGAGTCAGGGTACTTGAACTCGACCTTGTCCATGGAAATGTCCTTGGGAATATCCACCAGCACGGGCCCCGGTCTGCCGGTGGACGCGATGTAGAACGCTTCCTTGATGGTTTGCGCCAAGTCATTCACGTCCTTCACCAGGAAATTGTATTTCGTACAGGGGCGGCTGAGTCCAATGTTATCGGCTTCCTGAAAAGCATCGTTCCCGATGAGCGCCGTGGGGACCTGGCCGGAAAAGCACACCATGGGCACGGAATCCATGTAGGCATCAGCCAACGCGGTAATCACGTTGGTCATGCCCGGACCCGACGTAATCAAGGCCACTCCGGGTTTCCCCGTGGCTTTGGCATAGCCTTCCGCCATGTGGCCGGCCGCTTGCTCATGCCGGGTCAAAATGACTTCGATATCTTTCTGTTGATGCAGGACGTCGAAAATTTTCAGGACGACCCCGCCGGGAAGAGCAAAAATCGTTTTTACTCCTTCGCGCTTCAAGGCTTCCACAAAAATTTCGGCTCCTGTAAGCTGTGCCATGATCTCCCTCATCGGTTTGAACCATCCATGCCAAACCATGCATGAACGGTTCAGTTAAAAAATAATGACGACCCACCCGACGCGATTCACGTCGGCCAAGAAACCCAATAGTTTCCATGGGTTGTAGACCTAAACGAGTGATGATAAACCTGCATTATCCACAAGTCAAGGGACGGCGCCCTTCGACTTCGTTATCGCTACGCTCAGGGCAGACGCAGGTTGCCCCCTACAATGCCCACACCCCCCTTGAGGGGGAGTCGCAGAAGCCAAGCCACCAGGCGCCGGCTGAGGCGGTGGGGGGAGACCGTCGGTTCTGAGCGTAGCCCCATAGGGGCGGAGTCGAAGAACGCTCAGGGCGAACGGGTGAGGATAATCCGCGCATCCTGAGCGTAGGGCGAACCACGCCCGGAGTCGAAGGGTCAGGACAGGCATAGCATAATCCGACAACAAACACAGACAAGCATACGCACCCGGATACGACCTCATGTTACGCGACTTTAAACAAGAGATAAAAAATCTGGAAACCCGACACCTGCGCCGGCAGCTACGGATCATGGAGTCGCCATCGGATACGACCATCACCATCGAAGGCCGCCGGTTCATTTCCATGGCCTCAAATAATTATCTCGGGTTGGCCAATCATCCCGCGGTCAGCCGCGCGGCCATCGAAGCCATCGAACAATGGGGCGTCGGCGCCGGCGCCGCGCGGCTCATGTCCGGCACCATGACGCCCCACCATCAACTGGAATGGGACCTGGCCAAATTCAAACAAGTCGAAGCCGCCCTGACCTTCGGCACGGGCTACACCACAAACCTGGGGCTGATCCCGGCACTCATCGACCGGAACGGCCTCATCCTGGCCGATCGCTACTGCCACGCCAGCCTCATCGAAGCCTGCCGGTTGGCCAAAGCCACACTGCGCGTGTTTCACCACAACGACGCCGAGCACCTCGAAAAACTGCTCAAGAAACGGGAAAAAGCCCGGTCCACCCTGGTCGTCACCGAAGGGGTCTTCAGCATGGACGGCGACCTCGCGCCACTCCCGGATTTACTGGCGCTCTGCCGGCAACATGACGCCACGCTGGTCATTGACGACGCCCACGGCACGGGCGTCATGGGAAAAAACGGACAAGGAACAGTCGAACACTTCGGGTTGAACCCACGAGACGCGATCCAGATGGGAACGCTCAGCAAAGCCATCGGCGCCAGCGGCGGCTACGTCGCGGGAACGACGGCCTTCAAAGACTATCTGATCAATACCGCAAAAGCCTTCATCTACACCACCGCCCAACCACCCGCCATCGCCGCCGCCGCGTCAGCCGCGATTCGAATCATCCAAGACGAACCCGCTCGCCGGGAACGCCTCAGGACCAACCAAAACGCTCTTCACGCAGCACTGACAGACCTGAGCTTCCAACTCACCGACACGCAAAGCCCCATCCTGCCGATCATCGTGAAGTCGCCGGAACGAGCGGTGGAAATGTCGCAAGCCCTGTACGAAGCCGGCATCTACGTCCCCGCCATCCGCCCGCCCACCGTGCCCAAACACAGCAGCCGGCTACGCCTCACCGTCAGTTCGGAACATACACAGGAGCAATTGGAAAATGCCGTGAGGAGCTTGCAGAAAGCAGGAACCGCACTGCGAGTGATTTAATGCTCAGGCGAACGACTTCGCTATTTATTGGGTGATGTAGTAGTAGGCAGGTTGAGTTAGCCCTTCGGCTACGCTCAAGATCGACAGCTTCTCCCCCCGTTCGTCCTGAGCGTAAGGCGCGACGCGCCTGAAGTCGAAGGAAGCGTAGCGTTAGCGAAGTCGAAGGACGCTCAGCACAGGCGTAGCGTAACCCGACAATCGGTCTGCATGACCCGAGATACCGTCACACAAATCCACCGATCTTTCAGGTGAAAAAGGTCTTAACGACGAGACTGACCACGCCGGTCAGGACAATGGTGATCAGGACTTCAACGCGGATGAGTCGGTTCTCAATACTCGCCAATCGGCTCTCGAACCCGGCAATCTCTTCGGCCGCCTCACGCGCCTTGTCATCCGACGCGCCAGCATCTTTCAACGCTTCATAAGTTTTGGCGAGCATCACAGCCATGCAAACAGGATACCTTTCATGAGTCACCTCCACAAGGCAAAAACGACTGACCTATAAATAGGTCAGTCGGGTCAGCCCTTCGACTACGCTCAAGATCGATAGCTTCTCCCCCCGTTCGTCCTGAGCGTAGCGTTAGCGAAGTCGAAGGATGCTCAGGACAGGCGTAGCGTAATCCAACAATCAGGCTACGTGATCCGAGATACCGGCACACAAATCCAGCGATCTCTCAGGTGAAGAAGGTTTTAACGACGAGACTGACCACGCCGTCAGGGCAATGATACAGCCTGGCTTGTGGGTTGCCCTTTGTGAATAAGCAAAGCCGTCAGGTTACGCTTCGCTAACCTGACCTACGCGACTCTACTCCACCCTGCCCAAGGAGACAACCGGCGACCTTGAGGACGGGTGCGCGTTGACACCCTCGTAGCGGCGTGGCTAGGCTCAGGGCAAACAACAGACCGCGCACAGGGGTACGGATCAGGGAATCCATGAAGATTGAGATTGGGGAATCGCTTTGCTACTCGTACCTGCGACACGTCAAACAGTGCTGGCTGGTGCAGACGAATTGGAAGACCTCGGAACATTGGGATAAGAAGAAATCCCCTTCGAACTTGCAGTCATTGTTCGAGTCGATGCGGAAGCGGTTTGGTTCAGATGAAACGGTGTTCAAGAAGACCTCGGACGCCAGACAGTTTTTGAAGCAAGGAGAAATCGATGTCATAGGGGTGGATCAGGATGGGAATGTCCATGCGATGGAAATAGCGTTCCAGGAAGCCGGGTTGAATTACGGCGGCGACACGATACAGAGGGTGCTGAAGAAGCTGCTGCGGGCAGTGTTGATTCTGAAAGTGTACCACCCAACAAAGAAGTTACATCTCTACTTTGCTTCGCCGAAGGTTCGCAAGGCGGTGCAGGAGTCGTTGGAGCAGACCTTTGCGAAGTTGAAGAAAAGCTACCCGAAAATCACGTGGCATTTATTGATAAACGACGACTTCACCAAGAACATCGTTTGCCCTACCTTGGAAAAGGCAAAGACAGTGGCGGACACATCGGAACTCTTTGCGAGAGCGGCGAAGTTGTTGGATCTGTCGAGGAAAGGCGACGATTAACTGCTCCGACCCGTGGGCAACCTTGCAGCCAATGCCCCTACCCCTTGCCAACACCGAAGGGAAGGAAGCTCCAGCTACCCATTCGAGCTTTGATAAAAAACGGGTCTATACTGCTACTAGAACTTCCTTAACCTTTCGCTGTTACATCGAATTGTGTCGATGAACCGGAAAACGTGCTTTCGGCTCATCATTCAACATATATTATGATATTGAGTAAATTTACTCAATAGCGTAATATATGGAAATGAGTAGCTTCAAGCGTGCACAAATTTCGACACTTTTGAGCCGTCTGCGTGAGGACCCAAAATGGCTGATCGTTGTTGCCGGACCGCGTCAGGTCGGCAAAACCACGCTCGTACGGCAAGCCTTGGCACAGATCGACCTTCCACACAAATATCTCCCCGTCGACAGGCCACAGTCAACTACGCTTGAAACTCCTTGGTCTTCACTTGTTGGAACCTGGGAAGACCAAGATTATCCCTGGGATTCTTCCACTACTCTGCCCTCTGACGACCCCGAAGAGGCTGTTCCCATCTCGGACGTGAGAGATACAGCGTGGCTCATTCGCCAGTGGGAGCGGGCCAGAAGGGAAGCCAAACAGTCGGAACGGAGGTTCGTGCTGGTATTCGACGAAATCCAGAAAATTCCAAATTGGTCGGAGACCGTGAAAGGCTTATGGGATGCCGACCGACATGAAGACCTTCCTTTGCACGTGGTCGTGTTGGGGTCCGCGCCACTTCTGATGCAGAGAGGATTAAGTGAAAGCATGCTGGGTCGCTTTGAAACCATCCGCCTTCCACACTGGTCGTTCACCGAGATGTCCGAGGCATTCGGGTTCGACCTCGACCGGTACATCTACTTCGGCGGGTATCCGGGTGCAGCATCCCTGGTCCAAGAGCAACAGCGCTGGCGCGAATACATTTTGGGTTCCATTATCGAACCGAATATCGAGCGGGACATTCTCGCCATGGAGCGAGTGGACAGGCCGGCGCTCCTTAAAAGGCTGTTTGAGTTCGGCGCCGAAATGTCCGGGCAGATTCTGGCATACGACAAGATGCTCGGCCAGATTCAGGACGCCGGAAACACCACGACTTTGTCACGCTATCTGGATCTTTTGTCGAAAGCGGGTCTGCTAACGGGCCTTGGCAAATATGCCGGAGGTGTGTACCGCCGCAGGGCGTCCAGTCCCAAACTCAACGTGCTCAACACCGCGCTCATGTCGGTTCATTCCGGTTATACGTTTGAAGAGGCAAGGGCGGACCGAAGCTTTTGGGGACGATTGGTCGAAAGCGCCGTGGGCGCACACCTGTTCAATACGGGAACGCCAGAGGTGCGACTTCATTATTGGCGGGAACGCTCCCTTGAGGTGGATTTCGTGCTGGAATACGGACGAAAACTTGTGGCAGTGGAAGTCAAAAGCGGACCGCGCAGAGAGAATACATCCGGGATGGAGGAATTTAAAACGCGCTTCTCACCTAAAAGTTCCTTACTTGTCGGAGAAGGCGGCACTCCGATTTCGGAATTTCTGTCAGCCCCCGCCATGGATTGGTTTAAGCAATCATGACCGATTTTGTTCCACGCACATGCACGGAAATCCCTGAAGTCAGGAAGGACGGTGCCAAGGCTGAGCCCTCATCCAGATCTCTCGAAGAGTTTCGGGATGCTGAAGCTTACGTGTTGCTCGGCGCACCCGGTGCAGGCAAAACCACGACGTTCAAGCAAGAGGCTGCTTGCTTCTCACAAACGTGCTATGTCACCGCCCGAGACTTCATCACGTTCGATGATAGACCGGAATGGCACAACACGACATTGTTTATTGACGGCCTCGACGAAAAACGGGCGGGATCGCTGGACGGACGCACACCACTGGATGGAATACGCAAAAAGTTCGATCGATTGGGCCGCCCACGGTTCCGGCTTTCCTGCCGTGAGGCCGACTGGTTCGGCGCCAATGACAGAGATAATCTGAAGACCATATCACACGACGGACAAGTTACGGTCCTCCGCCTCAATCCGCTTACCGATGAGGACATTCTCAAAATACTGCGCGACAATCTTGAAGTCGATGATCCGGAAAAATTCGTTCACGAAGCCCACCAGCGAGGATTGGAAGTTCTGCTCGTAAACCCGCAAAGCCTGTCGATGCTGGCAAAGGCGATCGCAGGAGCGGGCAGTGATTGGCCGGAGACACGGATACAAACATTCGACATGGCCTGCCGGACACTTCTTCGAGAACACAACCAAGAGCATCAAGTGGCGAAGCCGGATAACGTTGACATCTCCGTTCTGCTCGACGCGGCTGGGCGGCTTTGCTCCGTGCAACTCCTGACTGGTGCCGAGGAATATGCGCTGCCCGGCACAGAGAGCGATCAGAAATGCCTGGGATTGGAACAGATACCCGGTGGGGATCAAGAAGTTCTTCGTCACGTACTAGGCACCAAGCTGTTCGAATCTCCAAGTGAAGGTCGCGCAGCCCCGATTCATCGCCACGTCGCCGAATTCCTAGGCGGCCGATACCTTGCCAGCTTGATCGAAAACGGCTTGCCGGTCGGACGTATCCTCGCCTTGATGACGGGTGATGACGGCGGTGTCGTGTCGGAGTTGCGGGGTCTCTCGGCATGGCTCGCCTCTCACGGCAAAACAGACCGGATGGCAATCATCGAGCGTGACCCAATCGGTACCGTTCTCTACGGCGACGTCAGAGACTTCTCCATCGACGAAAAGCGCGGGTTGATACACGGTCTGTATCGTGAATCGCAGAGAAATCCCTGGTTTTTCAGTTCGCTGGAGATGATGGATTCCCGCTTTGGTGATCTTGCGACACCCGACATGGAACCGGTTTTCAGAGCGGCTTTGACAAGTCAGTCGCGAGACGACACTCACCAAGCTCTTGTCATGGTTCTGGTTGAGGCGCTTCGGCACGGAACAACCGCTCCAGAACTTACGAATGTTATGCTGGACGTGGTCAAGGATGATAGTTGGCGACCTCGTATCAGGCATCGCGCTCTCGATGCTATTCTTCATCAGGCTAAAAATGAACAACAGATCGGCGACAAGCTTATGGCGTTGTTGGCAGACATATATAACGGCTCGGTGCCGGATTCGAACGATGAATTGTTAGGCCAATTGTTGTGCGCACTTTATCCTTCGAAGCTGTCTGCCTCGGAAATCCTTCGATATTTGCGAACACCTAAACATCGTGATCTGCTCGGCATGTATAAGCTTTTTTGGAACGGCCACGTGGTGGAGGACTCGACGAACGAGCAACGTGCCGAACTCCTGGATATCTTCGTTGAGCGATACGAAAAATTGTCAGCAGAAATTCAAGGAGACCTTCAGCCAGACATCCCATTCTCCAGCCTGCCGTCGGCCTTATTGATCCGTTTCCTGAAAACCTCTCAAGAAGAAATTGATTCCGACCGGTTCTTCAATTGGTTGCACGTTGCCGCATTGGATCCTCCCGATCTGCTTCCACGCGATGATGAACCTACCATTGACGATTGGCTGAGCAAGCACCCTAAGATACAAAAAGCGATACTCGCCAAATGCATCGAGTGCTGTCACGGAAAAGAGCCGTTCGATTCCTTTTTTACCTGCGTTTCTATGCAACGCCGCAGGTTGTTTAACGCAACGCTGCCACCTGATTTCGGTTCATGGTGCCTCGACCAGGCAATACACGCGACCGACGATAATGCAGCCATCTGGTACATCCTCCAAGTCACTAATGCTGTTCACCGGCATGAGACAGGATTGACTCGGGAAATCGTGAAAGAACGCCTCACGCACCATCCCTCCCTAGAGAACGCTTTTGAGAATGCTTTGAGAAAACACCTGCCTAAATGTGAAGAACGGAATAACAACGAAAATACACCCAAGGAAAAGTTCAAGAGGAAGGCAAACCAAAGACATCAGGAATTTCGGGATCAGGTCAAGGCACACGTCACGGAGTTACGTGAAAATCGATGTATACCGGCACTGCTCGACCAATTGGCTGGAGCGTATTTCGGTGAATTTCGCGACGTTGAGGGCGACAACCCCAGGGACCGCCTACACAACCTGCTCGGAGGCGATACAGACTTGATTGAGACGGTCTTGACTGCTCTTCGAGATTCGGTCAATCGTAGCGACGTTCCGACCGCAGCCGAAATCATACGCCTCCGTTCCAACAACCAGAGGTCTCTTCCCTTCCTGGCCGGCATGGAAGAACTTTCCGAACCTGACAAAGAACCGCCCCTCAACGAAAGACAAATAAGGCAGGCCATTGCTTTTTATTACACGAGCGTGACGTTACGCTATTATGGAGGTGATAAACCGCATTGGTATCGATGGTTGCTGGCGTGCCATCCTGAAGTGGTTTCCGACGTGCTCATCGAGTTCGTTCGTTCCGAACTCCGTAACGGGGAAGAACATTTTCTGGAAGCCTCTAAGCTCGCTTTTTCAAAGGAACACCAGGCGGTCGCCAGTCTGGCATCTCTGCCTCTATTAGAGCTTTTCCCCGTGCGGTGTACGTCGCGGCAACTTGGGCTGCTGAACGCTCTACTCATAGCCGCACTGTTTTATTGCGAGAAAGAGACTTTCAAGAAACTGATCGAACGTAAGCTCTCTTTCCCAAGCATGAATATCGCCCAGCGTGTTTACTGGCTGACAGCCGGATTTTTCTCCTCGCCTACGTCGTGCCGCGAGACACTCCAGGAATCGGTATCAGGCTACGAGCAACGAATCCGGCATCTGGCCGAATTTTTGACCGCATACCGCGATCAATCAGCGTGGGCAAAGCTGTTTGGCCGCCTCGGCGCTCAGGAGTTGGAATTACTGATTCGACTACTCGGGGGAGCCTATAGACCCATTTCCTACTCGGGTCGAGTGATGTCGTACGATGGCACTCGGGTGATGACTACAGACCTTGTCGCCGTACTGATCAACCGGCTTTCCTCTCTTCCCTCACCGGAAGCGACGGCTGCGCTCGAATCGCTCTCATCCGATAAAGCTCTGCGCCCTTGGCGATTCAAGCTTATGGATTCGGCATCTCGACAGGACGCCATCAGACGTGAAGCGAGTTTCCGGCATAAGGACGCTCCCCAAGTCCTGCAGGTGCTTGACAATCTGAAACCCGCAAACGCCGCTGATTTGGCTGCCCTGACGATGGATATTTTGTCCGATATGGCCAGACGAATCCGTGATGGGAACACTTCGGACTGGCGCCAGTACTGGAATATGGATTCCCCAATTCAATCGGACACGCCTAAGCATGAAGATCTTTGCCGGGACGCGCTACTGTCGGATTTGCGACTCAAGCTGGAGCCATTGGGTATCCACGCCCAGCCGGAGGGCCGCTATGCAGACGATAACCGGGCCGATATTCACGTGACGTATAGCGACTTCAACGTGCCGGTAGAGATCAAAAAGAGCATCCACCGTGACCTGTGGCGCGCGATCCGGGAACAACTGATTGCCAAATACACTCGTGATCCGAGTGCGGACGGTTATGGAATCTATCTGGTGTTCTGGTTCGGTACGGAGAGTTGTCAGATGCCGTCGTCTGGCAAACGCCCCTCAAACGTGCATGAACTGCAAGAGCGGCTGCTGGATACACTCTCGGCGGATGAAAAGTTCAAGATAGCGATTTGCGTGATCGACGTCTCCAAACCTTGAGGACTAACCGGAATCCCCCATGCAGGCGCTTCCAGGTTGCTGTCGAGTTACGCTACGCTACCCCGATCAACCAAGCCTGTCTTGAGCGTCTAGTCGAAAGGAGAGCCAATGGTCAATGCTGGTGAGCCGGATTGCCATTGGAGAAGCCTCCGCAGCAAGAATCAAGCCGCAAGCGGCCGTAGAAGAATGACCAAAATCGCCAAGGAAAACGCCAGGTTGACACCCAACATCCACTTGAGCAGCTTCATGTCGGCTTCGATAGCGGCCTGCCGATTCTCGAACCCGGCAATCTCTTCGGCCGCCTCACGCGCCTTGTCATCCGACGCGCCGGCATCTTTCAACGCTTCATAAGTTTTGGCGAGCATCACAGCCATACAAACAGGATACCTTTCATGAGTCACCTCCGCAAGGCAAAAGCGATTGACCTCGACTTTGCTCTCAGTTCCTTCACACCGGAATGACGCACAAGAAGAAACGTTGATTCTCCGCCACCAACCCTTCTATGCCTTAGTCAATGGGCAGGTTGCCCACCCCTCCTGCTGATGAGCCTCAAACCATGCCCAAGCTGCGGCATGGTGTACGTGGTTGGGCCAGGCAAGAGCGATAAGGTCGAGTAGGCCGCCACCATTGCTCGTATTATGGTCCACACATTCGCCGTCCATCAGTAACGCCGTTGACTAATTTTACTAAACGATCTAATATTGCGGAATGAGCAGCTTCCACGTTCCCACCACGATCACCTTTCACTTTCACTCATTCCACAATATGGAGGATACGCATGATCATCACTAGCCTTCACCTTTATCGACGAAGACCCTGCTGTCCTGCACTGTTTTATCTTTCCGGGCTCGCCCTACTCACCCTCCTCAGCGGCTGCGCGGCCGTGCATACGTCGATCGCAAAAGCGAATCTCGACGTTCAAACGAGAATGAGCGACGCCGTCTTCCTCGACCCCGTCTCTCCCGACAAACGGACCATCTTTATCCAAGTGCGAAACACGTCCGATAAACCCAACTTTGACATCGTTCAACCCATCAAGGCCGCTATTGTCGCGAAGGGCTATCGAGTCACCGAAGACCCCGACCAGGCCCACTTCACACTCCAGGCGCAGGTCCTCAGCGTGACGAAAACCGACCCGAGCGCCGCCGAGGCCGCGTTGAACGCCGGCTATGGCGGGGTGCTTGGTGGCATGGCAACCGGCGCCACCATCGGCGCGGCCGTTGATGGCTGGCGCGGGGCGGGCATCGGCGCCGGTGCCGGTGCCATCGCCGGAGGATTAGCCAGCACCGTTGCCAATGCAATGGTCAAAGACGTGACGTACGTCGCCATCACTGACGTCCAGATTTCCCAAAAGACCAAACAAGGCGTCACCGGCACGCAACGGACCCTCGTTGAGAATGCCCAGGGCACCGGCGCTCACGTGAAGCAGACGTTTAATGAAACCGTGAATGAAAAGCGATACCGCACCCGGGTCATGAGTACGGCCAATCAAGTGAATTTGGACTATGAGGACGCCGCGCCGCAACTCAACGACGGACTTACCCGAGTCCTCGCCGGCCTTTTCTAAGGAACCTCTGATTTAATGCACTATCGGGCGTATGGCTGCGTTGTGTCCTCGCTCAACCCTCACCTATCTCTATTGATAAGCCTCGGGTTTCGCTCCGGGACGCCTTGCCCTACATCCCGCTATCACAATAAATCAGAGGTTCCCTAATTCTTTCAGGACCCGGAGACTGACTCGACCCGCTACGACTAATCGGAAAGTGTCATCAGGACGTTGGACGTTTAAAATGTAAAACTTCGATGAAATTGTACAAAGTTTACAAAAATCAATAAACTTTGCAGAATGTACAAATTGTACAAAACTTTAAAATTTTTAAAGTTTTGACAGTTTTTCATAATTTGACAGAAGAGGAAAAACAGATTCCTCGCTTCGCTCGGAATGACCACGTTGGCGCATGGCGAGCCATGCAAGAGGAGAGGGCGCAGGTTACGACACTTTCTCGATCTTCAGGAGATAGCTGATGATCTTGTCCAGGGCGCCGGCGGTGAGTTTTTGGCCGTACCACCGTGGCATAACGTGGTCGGGATACCCCTCGACGATATAGGCGCCAGGATAGAGAATGGATTCCTGCACGTATTCCCAATCGGTTTCGGCTTGCCCGCGATAATTCGGATCGGCCAGGCGCCGGCGAGCGTTCGTGCCTAATTCCAATTTCGGGCCTTCCCGTCCCTTGGCAACACGAATGCCCGGAATCATGTGACAGGCGGTACACCCGGACTGGACGAAAATCTTGTCGATGGGTTCTTTCCCCGTGGCCAAGGGTACCAAGGCCTTCTCTACCACCTTGACGGTCTCTTCCTTGGGCTGTTCAACCTTTTCCTGCTCAATCGTTTCCTCTTTGGGCTGATCATCCAGTCCGATGCGTTGAAGCGTCCATAAGAACACAACGCACATGAGCAGAAAGATGATGATCGTCTCTTTATTCAACTGCATCGATTTCTTCCTCGCAGCCACGGGACTTCTCTTTCGGCAGGAGTCAAACTAACGGCGTTTAACCGCGTAGTTCTAGCACATGCCGAGGCTTCCCACCAACCGGGGCAACATTGTGGCACGACTTTTTGGTAAGCTGATGACCGGGAAGACCCTTATCCATGCGACCGAATCAGAATCTGTTACCGTTTATGTCCCATCCCTGGTTGACGAATCCGCACGTCCAAACCCTGGCGGCCAAGTATCGACACCGGCCCCATCTCCTCGCCGACGTGCCTCAGGAGGAACGCCTGTTCCGCGTCGATACCGATTCCCGGATGAAAGGCGCGTGCAGTTGGCAAGCGGACCGGCAGTCCCCCGGGCTCGTCCTCGTACACGGGTTGGAAGGGTGCCATGATTCGCATTACATGCGAGGGATCGCCCACAAGGCCTGGCACGCCGGGTTACACGTCATCCGCTTGAATCAGCGAAATTGCGCGGGAACCGAGCACCTCACCCCCACGCTGTACAACGCGGGACTGAGCCGGGACGTTCGGGCCGTGGTGGATGAACTCGTCAACAAGGACGGGATTGAGGCTCTCTGGGTCGCGGGATATTCGATGGGTGGGAACCTGGTATTGAAAATGGCCGGGGAGGCCGGGGACGCCTGCCCCGGTCTGCGAGGCGTAGCCGCGGTCTGTCCCAACGTCCATCCGGCCGCGTGCGTGGCGGCGTTGGAGCAACGGCGCAATTGGATTTACCATCAATACTTTCTGCGCAAGCTGAAGGCGCGCGTGAAACGCAAAGCGAAATTGTTCCCGCGAAAATGGGACCTGTCCCTGTTGAAAAATGTTCGGACCGTGTCTCAGTTCGACGATGCCTACACCGCTCCCGACGGTGGGTACCGGAATACAGCCGACTATTATGAACGATCAGGAGCCCGTCACGTGCTCGAATCGATTCGCGTCCCAACCTTGCTCATCACTTCCCAGGACGATCCTTTTGTTCCGTTTGCCTCATTCGACGTGCCGCGCATCCGTGCCAATCCCTGCATTCAATTCATCACCCCGGCGCAGGGCGGACACTGTGGTTTTCTCCAGCCGTCACGGGAGAACGAAGACTGTAGCTGGGCGGAAAATCGAATCGTCGAGTTCATCCAACGGGGATTGTAAGCAACGCCGTTAGTCGGAGTTGTAAGGGACGGCACGGGGGCCGTCCCCTACGGGCTGCGGAGAGTCCGTATTATTTGTAGGGGCAGGCCCCTGTGCCTGCCCGCCGTTCGTTGAGGTAGCGTAGCCCTTCGACTTCGCTCAGGACAGGCGTAACCCGACGGTTTAATTCCCCCTCACCCCAGCCCTCTCCCTCCAGGGGAGAGGGGGTTGATACGCGAAAGGCTCAGACCGACCACTCAGGGGTTCAGGAAGCGTTCCAGGGCTTCTCGATATTTTGCACTCGTCTGTGCGACCACCTCATCGGGCAAATGCGGTGGGGGCGGAATATGATCCCAGCCCACGGAGTCCAGATAATCCCGGACGAATTGCTTGTCGAAACTGGGTTGCGACTTCCCGGGCTCATACTGCTGTTTGGGCCAAAACCGCGACGAGTCCGGCGTGAGGAGTTCGTCGATGACCAGTAGCTGCTTCGTGTCCCGGCGCAGCCCGAATTCAAATTTCGTATCCGCAATGATAATATCGCGCTCCTCAGCCAAGGCCGCCGCGCGCTGATACAGCGTGATGCTGACCGTCCTGACCTGTTCCGCCAACTCCTCGCCGATCAAATCTTTCATGGTGTCATAGGAAATATTCTCGTCATGCCCTTCGGTGGCCTTGGTCGAAGGGGTGAACAACGGCTCAGGAAACTTCTCGGATTCCCGCAACCCCGCGGGGAGCGGCTGGGCGCAAACGGTCCCCTGCGTCCGGTATTCTTTCCACGCCGACCCGGACAGATAGCCGCGCACGATACATTCCACGGGCAACGGGTCGGCTTTCTCCACGATCATGCTGCGACCCGCCAGGAGGTCCACGTGGGGCCGGCACGACTCGGGAAATTCCTCGGGGTTCATGGTTCGCAAATGATGCGGCACCAGGCCGCCCTCCTGCCACAGGCGATCAAACCAGAACTTCGACAGTTGCGTGAGCACGTAGCCTTTGCCGGGAATCCCTTCAGGCAGGACCACGTCAAAGGCCGAAATCCGGTCACTTGCGATCAACAACAAGCTGTCGTCCAGGTCGTACATGTCCCGGACCTTGCCCTGGCGTTTCCGGCCAAGGTCCGCAAGGTTCGTTTCAAACACCGCCGCCGACGTCCACACGTCACTCATGGAAGACCTTCTTTCTTCAAGGACCGTAAAAATGGGGAAGGATGCACTCTAATCAGATCCATTCCATGCGTCAACGGTCTTCACGCACTCACGGCTCTTGTGGGGTTCCCTTGCCCCCATCTGAGGGATTCGGTATAACACGATGGGAGACGTGACCAGCTATCGTCTTCTGAACAACAACCATGAGTCAAAACCTTCCCGTTTCCGACCAAGGATTTTTGCGGCATCTCCACGCGCGCTCCAAAAAGAAATACCTGGAAGAGTGGCTGGACGTGCCGGCGCACGTTCATCATGTTTCCCATCACATGGCGAACCCGCCGTTGGATCGCCCACAAAGCCGGCAAGAGTTTCAACAACTGCTCCAGTGCCTGGAGGTGCCCGAAGACCAGGCCGTCGTAAAGGAAAAGTTCGGTTATGGCGCCAAAGTCGCACCCAACGGAGACCGCTTGCTCATCACGTGGGAAGCCCACACCGAATATTATAGTTACCAGGTGTGGCACATCCCCGATGACAAACTCACGCCGCCCGAATTCGGCCCGCTTCGCTTCCCCGACTATATCATGCCCTTGTCCCCGTTGGGCGTTCAGATCAATGCCTTGGATATCCTGGTCTTGTCGCACACCACACCGGACATCGAAGAAGTCAAAAACATGATGCCCGGACCCCAGGTCTATGGGAGCCGGGTCTTCGGGCAGGACATTTTCATGATGACCACCTTTGCCCCGGACGAGTATGACCGTGAACGCTACCTGATCCTCTCGCCTTCGTTTGACGTCCTGCTCAGGCAAGTGGCTCATGCCGTCGATACCCTCGTGGCCATTGAGAACTATACACACCTGATCCTGTTTCCGTTTCACGCGTTTACCAAAGCCGTGGACCAAGTCCAACACTATGAACGGCAACACCTGGATCAACGCGGCCTCATTGCCTCGGAAATCGACGCCGCCACGCCGCAAAAGCTCCAGCGTTGGCTCACGGCCATGACGCAGGACTTCATGCACGTCAGTCGCATGGCCGAATCCATGCGATACAAGCTGTCCGCGTCCGTGCCCTACGATCGCATCATTCGGGCAAACCTGGCATTGCTGCACGAACAGCCCTGCGAAAATTGCCGGCAAATTTCCGAATACGTAGACGGAAAAACCGTTGGGGTCGCCGATGGGTACCAGCAATTCATCCGGCGAATCAACGCGCTAGTGAACGATTTTCAAGGCTCCATTGCCGTGATCCGCACCAAGGTCGAGCTCCAACTGCAAGACCAGAACCTGGCACTGGAAAACCAGATACTGAAGCTCTTGCACAGCATGGATAAAACGACCCGCCGGCAGGCCATTCTTCAGCACACGGTCGAAGGTTTATCCGTCATCGTCATTTCGTATTACCTGAGCGGCCTGGGCAGTTACGTGTTCAAGGCGATGAAAACCCTGGGATGGATTGACGACCCCGCACTGCTCTCCGGCCTGTTCGTCCCCATTTCCCTGGGGATCGCGTTCGGTCTCATCCTGATCGGTCGAAAATTCATCTACCAACGCCGCTTCGAGGATTCCGTCACCGACCCTGCCGACCCGCCAAACCAGTAACGACCAAGCCGTCCAATAACAACGACTGAACGAACACGGCACGTTGACAGAAAGATCCTGCGCGTTTATCGTGTGTAAGAATTACACATGGAGGTTTCTTATGGCGACCAATTTAGCCATTGATGATCGGTTATTACAGAAAGCCGTTCAAACGGGCGGACTTCACACGAAAAAGGAAACCGTGACCAAAGCGTTGGAGGAATTCATCCAACGACGGCAGCAGCGCAAAATCCTGCGCGCGAGCGGGACGTTTGAATTTCGCGAGGGTTGGGATTACAAAGCTGATCGACGTGGCCGTGAATCTTGTCGTTGATACGTCGGTGTGATCCCTGGTCCTGCGGCGACCACAAGTGCAAGTCGACAATCCATTCGTCCAAGCCTTTCGCCGTCACCTGACGGCTGAAGACGGTCTCTTCCTGATCGGCAATATTCTTCAAGAACTGCTGGACGGCCTTCGTTCGGGGAGCCAGTTCCAACGCCTCACGAAAAGCATGGCGCCCTTCCCGCTCCTCGCCCACAACCGCACAACATACATCGAAGCGGCCCGTCTACGAAGAGCGTTTCGGGCAAAAGGGATCCCAGCTGGTCCTGTTGATTGTCTGATTGCCGCAGTCTGTATTGAACAGGGGTTCCCCTTGTTGACGGCCGATCGTGATTTTCTTCGAATTTCACAGGATTCGGAGTTGGTGGTCTTACCTCCTCTTAACGAAACCCGTTAAGAAAGAACCTGTCTGCGTCATCCACACAGGCCTGCCCTTTCCCTCCTGTCATTCGATCTCCCGTTCTGCTCCTGCCTGCCCTCATTTTCATTCCCATTCCCGTATAACCAACTGTTCATCCCGATAATTTACGGCTCGTTGATTCCCGTGTAACGCCACCGTAACCAAAATTTCTTAAACTTACTCCTGCACAAAATTGCAACAACCTCAAGTCAATACTTCCATGCCATTGACCATTCATTCGAGGGGAGATTTCTTGATGAGTATGCAGCGATGGATCTTTGGAATTGTCGCACTCTTTGTCATGACGGCTACCATGACGTCGCCGGCGACTGCAATGGACGGGGATTTACTCCTGGAAATTTTGCTGGAGAAAGGCATCATCACAAAAGACGAGTTGCTTCAGATCAAAGCCGAAGGAAAGAAGCGGGAAGACGCAAGGACCACTGAGCAAGTCAAGAAGAAATCCGAAGTCCAAGTCAGTTACGGGGAAGAGAAGCAGGCAGCCACAATGGAGAAAGACAAGAAGGATTCCGGGGTGAAAGTGGGCTATGGGAAAAAGGGGTTCACCCTGAGCACCGCAGACGGGTTATTCAAAACCAAGATCCAGTGGCGGACTCAAGCCCGGTACACCTATCCCGAACGGTCAGATCCGCGCGGCGCAAGCGCGTTCAGTGACAACGAAGAAAGTACTTTCGAGCTTCGTCGGATACGGCTAAAGGTCGGAGGACACGGATACCAACCCTGGCTCAAATACTATATTGAGGTGGATTGGCAGCCCGGACGTGACTTCGACGATGACTCGGAAGCCGCTTCCGCCAGAATGATCGACTGGCGCATCATGTTGGAAAAATTCAAGTGGGCCAAATTGCGGATCGGGCAATGGAAAATCAACTACAACCGGGAGCGGGTCGACTCCTCGGGAAAACAGACCATGGTGGAACGGTCCATCATGAACCGGGTGTTTACCATTGATCGGCAAATCGGTGCGATGTTGTACGGCCGCGTGAATCCCGGCACGATCCTCGATGCGAACTACTACCTCGGAATCTTTTCCGGCGGGGGTCGAGGCATGGCGAAAAATGACGACGATAATATGATGTACGTGGGCCGACTGCAGTGGAACGTATTCGGCCGGGAACTCAAATGGCGGCAGAGCGACGTCAAATTTCACAAGAAACCCACGGCCAGCATCTCGTTCGGCGCATATACGAACAGGGGCAAATGTACCCGGTGGTCGTCAGGCGGCTGCGAAAATTTGAGTGGTTTTTCGAAACCTGCTGACGTCAAAGACGGCCGATACCAAGTCAGCGGTATGCAAGTCGGGTCGGCCATGAAGTATCGCGGGTTCGCCTGGCAGCATGAAACGCACTGGAAAAGAGTCAAGGATACAGAGGCAGCGGCCGGCGACCGAGTAACAAAACTGTTCGGTGGCTATCTGCAGGCCGGCTATTTTCCGCACGGTCTCATCCCGTTCGTTCCCAAGCCGTTGGAAGTGGCCTTCCGCTATTCACACGTCGATCCGAATACCGATAGGGGGGGAGACCTGCGCCAGGAATATACCGGCGGCTTCAACTGGTTTTTTGCCGGGCACCGCAACAAGCTGACGCTCGACATGTCACACCTGACGCTCGAGCAGGAAAGCCCAAGTTTGCCGGCCTACACGGAACAACGCGTCCGTCTTCAGTGGGACGTGTCCTTCTGATCGACCTCTTGTCCCGTGAGGAGCCTTGACCCCTCCCCCCTATCCCCTCTCTTGCGTAACTACACCGATCTCTTTTCTCTTCTTCGATCTTGGGATGGACCGGCACTTCGCTTCACTCAGGAACAACTCTACCCCATCTTGACAAAGGGACGACACCTCTCTCATAGTTGCCAAAAAGGAAACTTTTTGGCAAAAAGAAGCCATTGCACGTTATATCCAGAAAACCTTTTCGCGATGCGGCAGCAAGGTATCCGAATGATGCCGCGGCTATTGACCGAACGTACAAGGTTTTATGTAACGGCACCTTTAAGCGCCCGGATGACCTGAGAAAAGTGTTTCCATCACTGGACAACTTTAGACATGAGGACAAATGGTGGGTCATTGATATAGGTGGGAACAACCTGCGTCTCATTGCCTTCATCAATTTCAAAGACAACCGCCTGTACGTCAAACACATTGTGAACCATGCCGAATATGACAGGCTTTCCAGACAATATGAAAGGAGGTAATCACGGGAAAATAAATCTGGATCGTTAATCAATCTCATATTCACACATACAATAAGTAACAAAGAATACAATACAGCAAAGGAGAGCAATTCGTATGGGATTTACAGCCATTAAAGAGAAGGCCTCTGCGCTCTTCAATGAGGCGTCTTTTATCAGTCAGATCAGGAATAAACGCGACTATGAACGGGCCATGGCCCTCATGGATGAATTGATCGAAGATTACGACAACCAAAAAGCATTGATTGATGTGCTTTCCGGTTCAATCGCGCGGTGGGAAAATACGTCTCCTGAATTCAACGTGTTCAATGACCGTATCGAAAAACTCGATAGCGGAATTGCGACGCTGAGAGTCATCATGGAGCAACATCACCTGGGGGTTGCTGACCTGCCGGAGATTGGCAGCAAATCGCTGGTGTCCAGAATATTACGCGGCGATCGCCGTCTGACGCGCGATCACATCGAGGCATTGAGTCAACGATTTGGCATAAGTCCCGCGTTGTTTTTTCAGGCGAATCGGGGCCAGGACAATTGAGAAAGGCACTGCTTTTTTACCGCAATTCCTTAAAGCGGACCCCGACTTGCCACGGCTTGCCAGAGGCGATGCTGCCGAAGGATTCCTTTTGCGGTGGAGCCATGAATTGAGGCGGATCAAACAACAATTGCCCGGGTTGCGGTTCGAGTTGCTTAAGGGGCTGGAGCCTGACGGGTGAGTGGTATTCTTCGACGTCCTGCCAGATTTCGGTTTGGGTCGCATGGTTGCTGAGGACCACGTACAGCACGTCGCCTTGAAGGTACAGCCCCCCGGACGTCCTCACTTCATGTACGTGAGAAATCTCTCCACGCTCATAAAAGGTGACGACTTCGTTCGGTTGCGCCAGACCGAACCCCTGGGCCAGCAGGGGCGTAAAAAACGCGATTTCGTTTTGATTGAAGACAGGATAACGTTCTGATTCGCCCCCACCCATCAACGGCAGGGAGATGGAGCTTTGGCGTTCGACGTACAGCCCTTTCAGCACGTTGGCAATATCAGTGTTCTTGAGAAACGCCGGATGGGAGAAGCCCTCGCCCCGGCTGTGCCCTGAAACAATTTGAAGCCCCACCTCCCGGTTGGGGTCCGTATAGACTTTCTGGGTCACGACGTGGGGCGTGCCGCCGCACGCGGCGAGCAGCCACACCATACTCAATCCGACTCCTGCCAAGACTTTCATCCTGTCTGTCACTCCTTTCTTGATCAAACACGTTCTTTATCTCTACCTCCCCTCGCCCCTCCTTACAAAGGAGGGGAATAGAGCGACGGCATGAAGCACGGTCCATTCCATGACCCGGAATGCCTCAACGGTAATTCGCAGGGTCACATTTTAGCATAACGTCACGGCGAATTCCCCCAGGGTTCCTGAATGGTTCCGTCGAACAAAGATGACGGACTGGGGAGATCGTGTTACACTTTTGGTTGAGGCCCCGACAACATGGATTGCATTTTATTCCGACACGGCATTGCCGTTGATTGGCGAGACTGGCAACGGGAAGATCGCTCGCGCCCCTTGACCGATGAAGGAATCGAGAAAACGGAAAAGGCGGCAAAAGGCCTTGTCCGGCTCGGGGTCACACCGACTCAACTCCTCAGCAGTCCCTATCTCCGGACCCGACAAACCGCGGATATTGTCAAGAAAACGCTGGGGTGCGCCGGGAAACCTCAACAGTGCGTCGAATTACGGCCTGACGCATCGCCGGAAAAGTTTTTCAACGTGCTGGCCTCATTTTCCGAGGATGACTGCGTACTCTGTATCGGCCATGAACCGCACCTGGGGCATACTGCCGGCGCAATGCTCTTGGGCCAGCCCGTTTCAGGATTGTCGTTTAAAAAAGCCGGAGCGTGCTGTATCCGGTTTCACGGAAAGCCCCGACTCGGGAACGGCGTGCTCCAATGGTGGCTGGAACCGGCTCAACTCAGGAAGCTGGCGAAACCGTGACCGCTGCGTTGTCCGCAGGCCGGTGATCGTGGACCGCCCTGCCGTTTGTTGAAAGACCCGGCTCCACCTGAACGGTAAAAGTGACTTCCCGTCCGAAGGTTTTCTGGAATAGGTCCGCTCGCGAGTGCGCAGTCCAGATTTCCAGTTCTGAGTCGGCAAACGCCTTCAATTCGACGTTGACGGTTTTCCCGAGTGTGACGCGGACATCATGGATAACGGAAAAGTGGCTGCGGTCCAACCCATCCGCAATCCGCAATATCGCACTCAGTTTCTCCATCACTCTTCGCCTGGCAGGAGACAGGACTTTATACGACAAGTGCCGAATGCCGGGTAACGCCCGACGATGGAAACGGGCGACGTTGGCGATCATCTCGATTTCTTCGGCCGTAAATCCGGCCAAGTCGCTGTTTGTAATGAGATAATAACTGTGCTTGTGATGTTGCCGTGGGTTGATGGCATACCCCACGTCGTGGAGTAACGCGGCATAGTCCAGCCATTCGCGCTCCCGTTCGTCCATGCCGTGCAGGGGTTGGGTTTGATCAAACAGCGACAGGGCCAATTTCGCCACGTGACGGGAATGCGTCTCGGGATAGTGGCAGCGCCTGGCCAAGGTCACGACGTTCCGCAATCGAATATTCGGAATTGCCTTCTCGATCTGCAACCGTTCCCGGTTTTTTTGGATAAAATCGTGGACCAATCCTTCACGCATGGCCCTGTCGCTGATTGTCGCTTCCTTATGCCCAATGGCTTCGAGACATTGGCGAATCACCGACGTTGCCGCCAACAGCGTATCCACCCGTCTCGGGTCCAGGCCCGGGACGCCGAGCCGCGTTTCCACGTCGCCCATCGCCAGCCGTTGCTCGACGGCGCGCATCTCTTTCAGGGTAATCGTCGAGAGATTGATCTGGGGAATGGGGCTACCGGTCCGTTCCAGGTAAATGATTTCCGCCAGGTTCGCGGCCATGCCGGAAGAAATCACGACCCGGTCATACTCCGTTTGACGAAATCTCTCGAAAGCCGCGTGAAGTTCCTTGTCGATGACTTCATGCATGGCACGCAGTTTGGCTTTCGCGGGCGGCGCCTTGGTTAAAAACAGGTCTTTCAGGCGTATGGCCCCGAGCTTGAGGCTCACGGCGTGTAACAGGCGATCCCGATTCCCCACGATGAGTTCAACCGATCCCCCGCCCACGTCCACCAGGAGCGTCGGGCAATGGGTTAAATCCATGCTTTGGCGAACCCCCAAATAAATGAGACGCGCTTCTTCCTGCCCCGTCACGACTTTGACCCGCACGCCCGTACTTTTGGACACCTCCTCGACAAATTGGCCGCTGTTGCGCGCTTCCCGAACCGCGCTGGTCGCCGCCATCAGGATTCGATCAAACCCTTTGTTCCGTGCCAGGGTGGTCAGGTTTTTCAGGACTTCAATGCCCCGCGCCCTGGACTCCGCGGACAAGCGTCGCTGACGAAACGTCCCATCGCCCAGACGGGTCATATCCTTGAACCGGTCAAGAATCTTGTACGAGCCATCCGGTTCGACTTCTGCCAAAACCATATGGATGGAATTGGTCCCAATGTCTATCACGGCAATCTTCGACATCGTGTCACCTTTTCCTGCCGTTCCGTTCCATTCGGCTTCATCTTAACAGCATAGACGGGTTCTTTAACAGCCGATCTTTCTTCTTCCGTCATCCCTCATATAAACTGGATCCCCGATAAGGATGTCGGGGACGGACCCAGGGGTTTTCTTTTTACATGCGTAGCCGCGCCATCCCGGATCAAAGTCCGGGACATGCCTCATGGCGCTTCTTGCTCTTGGCCTCTCCAAGCCGCATAAGATGCGGCAGCTACAATTCTTTTGTATTCGTGGCTCTACCCCACCCTTCCCTCCCCTTACAAAGGGGAGGAAAAAGACAGCCATTCTTCCCCGTTTCCCCTCCTTTGTAAGGAGGGGATAGGGGAGGTAGAGGAACAAGCAAGTTGGGTTGCACTACCTGAACCAGATCTGAAAAAGCTAGAAGCGCAGTAAGGACACCAATCGTTCGACCAGTTCCGGGGCTCCGAACAGGACGTCGCGTTTGTGCTCCGCGCGGGACGGACGAGTGACGACCGTGCCGCCGGCCTCTTCAACCAGGACTTGGGTGGCCACGGCGTCCCAGGGATTGAGAGCCGGATCGATCATGGCGCCGACTGATCCGTTGAGCACCAGAGTATGGCCGAAACAATCGGTATAGCCGCGGAGATACGGACACGCACCGGCCAGTTGCCGGAACGTTTCTTCGCAGCCCGCACTGATGAATTGCGCAATATCTCCCGTGGCAATGATACTCGTCTCCGGTTCTGCGTCACGGGAAACAGAAACAGCCGCCCCGTTACAGACGCACCCCAACCCTCGCGCAGCACTATACGTCCTGTTCAGCACGGGCAAATGAATCACCCCAAGAAGCGCCTTGCCGGTTTCCCGGTCTTCCAATGCCACGATCGTGCCGAATAAGGGGATCCGATTCACGAATGAACGCGTGCCGTCGATGGGATCGATCAACCAGCGATAGCGCGTGTGGGAGTCTTTCTCTCCAAATTCTTCGCCCAGCACGTCAAAGCCCGCGGAGACCGGATCGCCCAGCAACACGTTTCGAATGGTGTTTTCCGCTTCGCGGTCCGCAATGCTGACGGGGGAGCCGTCGCTTTTCCGTTCGACGCAAAGCGCACGATCCGTAAAATAGTCGAGAAGCATTCCGGCCGGCGTTTGCGCCGCGCGGACGGCGAGGGCCAGCAGGCGTTTGAGTTCGGTGGATTCCATCAGCTACTCACGTTCCTCATTCCGGCCCGGTCCACTGACGTTTCGCCAACCCGACCTTTGTTCTCCTTCCCCCTCACCCTGTCCTCTCCCACGAGGGGAGAAGGTTCTAACGTGATAATTTAACACCGGGGCTGCGGCAATGTAACCACCAGATAACAAATTGTTGCGAAAAACCAGGCATGGATACGTTCCAAATCCTAACGCCCGGCAGAATGGACGTCGCCGGCAATGAAGAGCCCGCCATGCTGGTCAAAACCGAGTCATCATTGTCAATCCATAACGAACCATCCTCTTACCTCAAGCCTCGTGATGGCACCGGTGGTGCTGCTTTTTCTTCAAAGCGCCTGGGCCACCATCTTTCTCTTTATGGGAAGAAGCCACATGACGGGTTCCGTGCCGTCCTCCTTTGTTCACAATAAGAATGTCGGAGACAAACCTGTTTCAGGTGACCACAGCGGCTCTTATCCGACAAAAAGAATAAACATTTTGTACTGCGAAATCAGAAAGGTTGCCAATCAATAAAGAGGCGTTTCTGTCCGTTCTTCTTCGGCATTTTCGGGCCAACTGACAGGTCTATTTCTATCCGGGTCCGGAATGATTGTTCCGTTTGGATTTGGAATGTGCGTTCCGTCTATCAGGTATTGACAATTAGTTTAAATTGCTTATACTCCCTCAAATTTTTGCCCGTTACCGGTAAGGTAGACATGAAACTGGCTCGGCTGTCAATAAAGTTCCCATACAACAACGAAATTGAAATTTTGAATACTGTGTTCATGGAGTTCGATGTCGTTTGGAAGGGTGTCAGTGACATCAAGATTTAAAACTCAAACTTCAGCATGTTTCACATAAGAGGAAGCCTACGCGTGATAGGCGCGTCATCGGTTCTGCCCAGTGTGGCAAACCAGTCTCAAATATGAGACATGAGACATTTTTATTGTCTCACCACAAAAACTACATGCCAATCCTTGCCTCAAAAATTTTTCCAACCATTTGAAATGAAAAGAAAAATTCTCGTTTGAAAATGTGGCATGCAATTTGAGTGAAGATAGCGACAATGACCACACGGAAGTGAGCCTTGCGCGGACGGGCATTGGGGCGACCAGCCAGGTGCAGATGGCAACGCTGGCGCTGAAGGATGAGAACAGCGGCGCGGCGCTTGCACGCGAACGACGACGGCACCACCGTAACGAAGACGCTTTAGGAGGGCCCCATTGTCTATTAACAAGCTTGCTATAATTTTATTTGTTTTAGCATCTAGTGTTGAATTAAGTTTTGCTGCTACCTCTTGTTTATCTATTCTTGATAAACAAGAAAGAGTTTTGACTACTTCTGCTGATAAACCGTACGTGGTTAGCGGACAGACTCTCTCTATTTACCTTAAGGCGAATTGTAGCATTCCTAAAAACCCTAACAATAATCCTAAACCTAAAGCAGTTATAGAAGGAAAGCGAAACGGAGTTACAGTAGATAAAATAAAAATTGAATATTTTTATAATTCTATGCGAGACTACGTAATTTTTTTTATTGATGACTTTGCTTTTGAGTATGAAAATAGGTACCAAACTGCTGCTTTTTTAAAACCTATTATCTTTAATGATGTTAGAGGAAATTTCAAAATTAAATTTTCGATCAACAAAAGTTATGTGGGAGAAAACGCTAATATATTAGATGAAATTATTTTTTATGTAACGTCCTCGGCCTCCGTGACGGTCAACGACGACAATAACCGCGGCACCGTCCCAAACAACGACGACAATAACCGCGGCACCGTCCCAAACAACGACGACAATAACCGCGGC
>JAPPLK010000047.1:0-1797 GCA_028819435.1 Nitrospira sp. | reverse complement strand
AAACAACGACGACACGACGGGGCCAGAATTCGTGTCGACGCGGTTCGTGTTCACGCTGGCGGAAAACCAGGTGGGGACGGTGCCGGTGCTCACCCCCGAGGGGCACCCGGGGGTCGTGCGCACGACGGGGGCCGGGGTCAGGTACACGCTGGCGGCGGACGGCGGGGGCCGGTTCCGGATCGATGCGTCGACGGGCGCGGTGACCCACGTCGGCTCCGGCACGAGGGCGGGCCACTACGAACTGACGGTGCGAGCCACCGACGCACGAGGACGCGAGGCAGAAGCCCCGGTGATTGTCGAGGTGCTCAGCACGGCGGCCGTGACGCGGCTGAACCGCGTACAACGGACCGTGCTGCCCGAGGCAGTGCGGATGGCGACGGGGAGCGCGTTCGCCGCGGTGAGCGGGCGCCTTGAGGCGGGACGCACAGCGAACCGGTTGCGGGTTGCCGGGTACGAGGTGCTGAACGGCGCAGCGGACGGTGCGGGGACGTTCGCGGACGGGGCCTGCGGGGTAGCGGACGGCTGCGACGAGGGCGGTGACAAGACGTCTGCGCGGGGCCCGACCACGTTCGATCTGACCCAGGTCCTCACGGGCAGCGAGTTCACCCTGCCGCTCTCGGCCACCGGTGCTGGCACAGCCGGTGGGCTGACGCCAGTATTGTGGGGCGCGGTCGACTGGACCGCGCTCTCAGGAAGCGGGACCGCGCCCGACTGGGACGGCGGCATGCTGAACGCCCATCTCGGCGCGGACGTACGGCTCGGCGAGCACCTGCTGGTGGGCGTCGCACTATCGCATGCCCGGGGCTCCTTCGACTGGACGGACCAGGGTGACGATCAGGCGATGACGGGCACCTACAAGAGCCGGCTGACGAGCCTGATGCCCTATCTTGGATGGACGGCGCACGAACGCCTGGAGATGTGGGCGGCCACGACGCTCGGCCGCGCCGAGATCACGCTGGACGACGTAGCGGCCGGCAAATACGACAGCGCAGCGACCGCGTGGAGCGCGGGGACCGGGGCACGGGGAACGCTGTTGGCGGACGGTCCAACGGCGCTGGCACTCAAGGGTGAAGCGTGGGTTTCGCGGTGGGCGGCCGACGGCACCGACCCTGTGGCAGCACTGGAGGCGGACGTGCAGCGGCTGCGCCTGGCGTTGGAGGGCCGGCATGCCTGGACCTTGGCCTCGGGCGCGGTTGTCGCACCGTCGCTGGAGGTCGGCGTGCGCCATGACAGTGGCGCAGGGGAGACAGGGACAGGCCTTGAACTCGGCGGCGGCGTACACTGGAACGACCCGATACGGGGGCTGACGTTCCAGGCCCGCGCCCGCACGCTGCTCGGGCGCGGCGGCTACCGGCAGTGGGGCATAGCCGGCCTGGCAAGCCTCGACCCGGGGGCGGACGGCTTGGGGCTGGCGCTGAGCGTCGCACCGGCCTGGGGCGTGGCCGACAGCGGCTTGGCTCGACTGTGGGACGAGGGCATGGCAGGACGGCCCACCGCGACACTCCGCCCCAACCCGCGGCTGGAAGGCCGGTTGGGCTACGGGGTCTCGGCGCCGGGTACCCTCGGTACGATCACGCCCTATGCCGGCCTATCACTCGCCGGGACGCAGGCACAGACTTGGCGCACGGGCGTCCGGCTCAACGCCGGCGCGAAGATCGACGCGCACCTTGAGACCACGTGGCGCGAGACCATCGGCGGTGCGCCCGATCGCGGCGTCATACTTGAGGTGCGGCTGCGCTTCTGACCCAGGGTCCGGCCTCGTTTGTTCACTTTCCCTCAAGCGGCGGCGGGCAGAAC
>JAPPLK010000053.1:4523-33914 GCA_028819435.1 Nitrospira sp. | reverse complement strand
AGGACGCCGGCCTTTCAAGCCGGCAACACGGGTTCAAATCCCGTTGGGGACGCCACTATAGAGTAGCCGCTGAACCGTGTTTCAGCGGCTTTTTTTGACGTTGAGCTGGGGACGGAGGAGAATCATGAAGCGGCACAAAAAGCGTGGAACGTGGTTGACCGTGGTCATCGGACTGACGGGGATGGTCCTGGGATGGCACCCGGCGGCGGCTGAATGGAAGTATGAGTCAACCGAACCTCCGATCGAATCCCAATTTGAAATGATCGAGGGAAAAGATGGTGCCCCGATGATCAATATCCCCGAAGGGGAGTTTCTGATGGGGGCCAATGACGGGTCGAGGAATGAACGTCCGGAACACACGGTGTGGGTGGACAGTTATTATATCGATCAATTTGAAGTGACGATGGAGCGATATCAGAAGTTCCTCGATGAGACCAATCACGAGTTGCCTCCATTATGGGACGACTATGCGGCCGTTGAAGAGGCGAAAGATCGTCCGGCCGTGGGCATGTCGTGGGACAGCGCGAAAGCCTATTGTGAATGGGTGGGCAAGCGGCTGCCGACCGAAGCCGAATGGGAGAAGGGCGCCCGGGGTACCGATGGACGCCGCTATCCCTGGGGACACATGCAGCCGTTCGTGGATATTGCCCGGTATAATTTCGGCACGACCGGATGGGTCAGTTACAAGGTGACATTGGCCCCCGTGAAAAGCGGAGTGACCGGAATGAGTATCCGTCATGGATTGAAGGAGGGGACGAAGAGTCCCTATGGGTTATACCACATGGCGGGAAACGCTTCGGAATGGGTGGGAGATTGGTATGATCGGACGTATTACGAAGAGAGTCCGGAGAAGAATCCGACCGGACCCAAGGAGGGAGAGCGGAAAGTCTATCGAGGCGGGTCGTGGGAAGATCCACCCAAATGGTTGAAGGTGACTGCCCGGCGAAGCGCCGAACCCAATTTCCCCATCGACGCGAACGACCTGACGATCGGCTTCCGCTGTGCGATGGACGCAAAGAAATAAAGGAACCTAACCTACGAGCAGCCCGTGGTTTCACCGCAATTTCTACAAACCAGGCACATCCCGTTGCGGACTAATTTGAACTGTTTGCAATTGGGACAGGGGTCGCCTTCAAACCCTTTTTGAAACGCCGTTTCCATCTCAGTGGCATAGGTCAGGGTTTCCCGTTTCAGCTCGATCTTCTGTGCGACTTTTCCGTTTCCCCTGCCGTTTCCATTCCCAACGTCCCCTTGAATGCGTTGCCGCGCAGGGAACAATTCCGGATCGATGGCCGTCGTCGTGATGGTCCGGGGATCGGCCGGTTCGTCGTCCGTGCATTCGGGGTCCTGTTTGACGGAATCCCCGCGCAGGTCGTCCTGGTTGACCTGTGCGAGTTCTTTCTTGTCCAGGTAGGTAATGGCCAATTCACGGAAGATGTAGTCGATGATCGACGTCGACATTTTGATGTGGTCATTGAGGTTGACCGGACCATTGGGTTCGAACCGGGTGAACAGGAAGGCTTCGACGAACTCTTCGAGCGGCACGCCGTGCTGGAGGCCCAGAGAAATGGCGATGGCAAAACAGTTCATGAGGCTGCGAAACGCCGCCCCTTCCTTGTGCATGTCGAGAAAGATTTCTCCGAGCGTCCCATCCTCGTATTCACCGGTGCGAAGATAGATTTTGTGACCGCCGATCATGGCCTTTTGCGTATATCCCCCGCGTCGTGAGGGAAGCGGACGGCGTTTGGCGAGATACCGGACCATCACCCGTTCCGTGACCTGCTGGGCCGTCTTCATCACGTCGTCGTGACGTTCGGCTTTTTCGGCCGGGTCCGTCGAGGCGTTCAAGGGTTGGCTCAGTTTGGACCCGTCCCGATATAAAGCCACGGCCTTGAGCATCTGCTGCCATCCCATGAGGTACGCGTCTTCCGCGTCCCTGACGGTGGAATCCGAAGGCATGTTGATGGTCTTGCTGATGGCTCCGCTGATGAACGGCTGGGCCGCGGCCATCATCCTGATGTGTGCCTGTGTGGAAATGAACCGTTTTCCGATGCGACCGCACCTGTTGGCGCAGTCGAAAATTGGAAGATGTTCGTCTTTGAGGTGGGGCGCCTTTTCCACCGTCATGGTCCCGCAACAAAAATCGTTGGCCGCGAGAATTTCTTCCTGGGTAAAGCCCAACGCATTGAGAATCGTGAACTGGGGATCGTTGAGTTGGGCGTTGGAGAAGCCGAGGACGTCCCGGCAAAACTCCTCACCCAACGTCCATTTATTAAAGGCGAATTGAATTTCAAAGACCTCATCCAACGTCGCTTCCAGGCGGTCAAGCACTTCCGGGGTAAACCCCTTGGCGCGGAGTGATTCGTGATTCAGGAACGGAGCCTGTTTGAGGGTCCGGGTGCCCGTGGCATAGGTGATGATGTCGAGGATCTGCTCCTGGGAATAGCCCAGTCCCTTTAACGCCGGGGGCAGGCTTTGATTGATGATCTTGAAGTAGCCTCCGCCGGCCAGTTTCTTGAATTTGACGAGCGCAAAGTCGGGCTCGATTCCCGTGGTATCACAGTCCATGACCAATCCGATGGTGCCCGTGGGGGCGATCACCGTGGCCTGCGCGTTTCTGAAGCCGTGGGCTTCACCCAATTCGATGGCGCGGTCCCAGGTTTCCTGCGCGGCCTGTACCAGTGCGGCGGGCGCGGAAGCCCGGTCAATGCCATTCGGCGTCATCGTCAGGCCTTCATAGTCGTCAGGTTTGGCCTGATATGCCGCCCTTCGATGGTTTCGCATGATCCGCAGCATCGGCTCGCGGTTTTTCGCAAACCCGGGAAATGGGCCGAGTTCTGCTGCCATTTCCGCTGAAGTGGCATAGGCTTCGCCGGTCAGGATCGCGGTCAGGGCGCCGCAGATCGCCAATGCCTTGGGAGAATCGTAGGCAATGCCCTTTCGCATGAGCAGGGATCCGAGGTTGGCATAGCCCAGCCCCAACGTTCGAAAGTGAAAACTCTTCTCGGCAATGGGCCTGCTCGGGAATCCGGCCATGAGCACGCTGATTTCCAGGACGATCGTCCAGAGCCTGATGGCGTGTCGATACGCCGGGATATCGAATTCACCGTCCGGCGTCATGAAGGCGCCCAGGTTCAGGGACGCCAGGTTGCACGCGGTATCATCCAGGAACATGTATTCGCTGCACGGATTGGAGGCGTTGATGCGCCCGTCCTCCGGGCACGTATGCCATTCATTGATCGTGGTATCGTATTGGATGCCCGGGTCGGCACACATCCAGGCCGCCCAACAGATGCGATTCCACAGGTCCTTGGCCTTGAGCGTTTTGGCCACGGCTCCGTCCGTCCGGCGGGTGAGTTGCCACTCGCCGTTTTGCCGTAGCGCATCAAAAAATCCGTTGGGCACTCGAATGCTGTTGTTGGAGTTTTGCCCGGACACCGTTTGGTAGGCTTTGCTGTCCCAGTTCGTATCATATTCATGAAACACGAAATGGGTATAGCCTTCCTGGGCATAGGCAAAGACCCGTTGGATATAGGCCTCAGGCACGTTGGCCTGCCGAGCCGAGCGGATGGCTTCCTTGAGCGCACGGTTGCGTTCGGGGTTGAGTTCAACCGTATCCGGACCATCGGCGTTCTTTTGATGACAGGCTTTCAGGATGGCGTTCAACTGACCGGCGCAGATCCTGGACCCGGTCACCATCGCGGCCACCTTCTGTTCTTCGATCACCTTCCAGTCGATGAACTCTTCAATATCGGGATGGTCCAGGTCCAGACACACCATTTTGGCGGCCCGCCGGGTGGTGCCGCCGGATTTGATTGCACCCGCCGCCCGGTCTCCGATCCGGAGGAAGGACATCAGCCCGGAAGATTTTCCTCCACCCGACAACGGCTCGTTTTCTCCCCTGAGCCTGGAAAAGTTGGTTCCGGTGCCCGACCCGTATTTGAACAAGCGGGCCTCGCGGACCCACAAGTCCATAATTCCCCCGTCGTTGACGAGGTCGTCATCCACGGATTGGATGAAGCAGGCGTGGACTTGAGGCCGTTCGTAGGCGTTTTGGGACAGGTTCAGTTTTTGGGTCTGGGGATCGACGAAAAAATGACCTTGCGAGGGGCCGGTGATGCCGTAGGCATAATGCAGGCCCGTATTGAACCATTGCGGTGAATTGGGGGCGGCCATTTGTTTGGCCAGCATGTAACACAGCTCGGCATAAAAGGTTCGGGCGTCCTGGTCCGTGTCGAAATACCCATGGGTCTCGCCCCACTGCGTCCAGCAACCTGCCAAGCGATGAAACACCTGCCGGGCATCACGTTCGCCGCCCGTGACCGGGTTTCCTTGCTCATCCTTGATGGGCTGGCCATCGGCATCGACCTGCGGCACTCCGGCCTTCCGAAAATATTTTTGGGCCAGAATGTCTACGGCCAATTGAGACCACTGGTCCGGGACCTGAATGTCATTGAGCTGGAATACAACGGAGCCGTCCGGATTTTTGATTTCCGAAGAACGGGCGGAAAACGGAATACCTTGGTATGGAGATTCTTTGTCTCGGGTGAAACGGCGTTCGATTTTCACCGTTTAACAACCTTCAAAGTTTAAATTGTACTTTTTAATTGGAATGTACTCGCTCGAGATAACACTATCCTTAGAGCCTGAATTGAGGTGCCAATACTAAATATTGTGTTTCCTGTTGTCAAGACTGGAATACAGTGTATAGCCTGGGAACAACTAAAACGCTTGAGATTCAGAAAGTTATAAGAAAACATTTTGTGTTATGCACAGGAGGAAAAGGACGTTCTTCATTCATCCACAGGGTTCTTCCGGCTTGCGTGGCGATGACAAAGAGGATCTCTCCGGTCGTTGAATCTCGATTTTTGCCGGCATACATACTATTCTACCGTTGTACAAGGGAACAGCACATCGACCCGGGGCATCACACCTGAACCTTGATTCATTAGAATCAGATAAAAGGAGGCGTAGCTCATGTACGTGTGGAGCAAACGGATTGTCATTACGCTGTTGGTGACATTTGGCGTCCTGCAAATGGTTTTTTGGAGCACGGCCACGGGTGACGGCGCCAGTGCCCTCACCACGCGCGCGACGCACTGGCTGGGAATCAACTATTTCCTGCTGGTTGTGTGGGTATTTGTCTGGATATTCGATCAGGCGCGCGTCCGTGGGAAAAACGCGTGGATCTGGTTGCTTCCCCTATTGGTGGCCCCGCTGCCTACCCTCATGGCGTTCGTCCTGATCCTGCAGAGACGCCTGAAATAGCCGGCTAGGAACCTCTGATTTACTGCACTATCGGGCGTATGGCTGCGTTGTGTCCTCGCTCAACCCTCACCTATCTCTCTGATAAGCTTCGGGTTTCGCTCCGGGACGCCTTGCCCTACATCCCGCTATCACACTAAATCAGAGGTTCCCCAAGTTCCCTTTATCCGATCATGACCCTGGATTCCGGGAAGCGATACCGTGGGGGGGTGCTGGTGTAAACGGCGAACAGACCGATGAGGAGCGGCCCGAAACGGCCGATCAGCATCGAGGCGATGATCACCAACTTGCCGAAGTCGGTGAACAGGGCGGAGAAGCTTCGCCCATCCCCGTCGCCCAGGGACATACCCACGATTCCCATGGCCGAGGTGACTTCGAACATGATGCTTAGAAACGGGCGTTCTTCCGTAAAGGCGAGGGCCAGGGTGAACACGGTGATGGCGGTGAAGGCCAGGATCGCAAGACAGAAGGCGCGGACCACCAATTCCCGGGATATTCGCCGGTGAAAGATTTCAATGTCCTGCCGTCGTCGAAGGACCGCCCAGATGGTCACCCAGATGATGGCGAACGTCGTCGTCTTGATCCCTCCCGACATACTGCCGGGTGAGCCGCCGATGGTCATCAACAGCAGCAGAAAATACAGGGTCGCGTCATTCATGGCGCTGATGTCGATGGTGGTGAAACCCGCGGTCCGGGACATCGCGTGGAAATGCGCCGTGGCCAGGCGTTCTCCGACGCTCAAGGGTTGAAACGTCCGTGGATTGTTCCATTCCAGGATCGTGATGCCGAGCGTGCCTGATACGAGGATGATCAGGGTGACCACGACCACCAGTTTGGTATGCGTCTGGAGCCGGAAGCGTCGGCCCTTGAGATTGTCCCATGCGTCCTGAAAGAGAATGAAGCCGATGCTTCCCAGAATGACCAGGACCGTCACGATGAGATTGATGGACGGATCGGTTCGATAGGAGATCAGGCTGTCGGAGAACAGGGCAAATCCCGCGTTGTTGAAGGCCGAGATGGCATGGAAGAGACCGGAGTAGAGGGCTTCCCCCCACGGCATGTCTTGTGAAAAACGCAGGGCGAGAAAGAGAAACCCCAACCCTTCCAACGTCACGGTAGCGATGGCCACGATTTTGACGTAGCGAATCGATCCGGCCATGTCGAACGTGCTCAGCGTTTCTGCCAGCATCATCCGGTCCCGTAGACCGATGCGATGTCCCAGGGCCAACAGGATGATCGTGGCCAGCAAGGCGTACCCCAGCCCGCCGATTTGAATGAGCAGCAAGATGACGAGTTGCCCGAAGGTGGTAAATTCATGCGGGGTGTCCATCACGATCAACCCGGTGACGCATACGGCTGAGGTCGCGGTAAACAGGGCGTCGATGAACCGTAATTCCATTCCGTCCGGGGTGGCGAACGGGAGCATGAGGAGGGCCGCGCCGATGAAGATCAGGGCCGCGGCGGCCAGCGCCACGACCTGACCGGGCAAGAGGCGAATGGACGCCAGCCGGTTGCGAAGGGAAGATGGGACCGTTTGGGATTGTTCAAGAAGTGGCATGGGGCCGGCATCGCGTGAATCTGAGGGCGGCTGTTCGCATCCGGGAGCGTGCCGCTATCCCCTGAAGGGCATGCGGAGGCCGGAAGCGTTCAGCAGCGTTGTCCGTTAAAAAGGCAGGGTTTGTAGCGGGTCGCGTCAAAATCAACGTCTTCTTTATAGACGAGTTCGTTCCCATTGACTCCATCCTGTTCGGGATCATTCCACATCGTGTGGTTCCACCAGTAAAACAGGGGGTAGGGCTCGAGATAATACACGGGATTGCCATACACGCTTCTCTGGTGCTCCCAGACTTTTCGCCCCACCACGTAATCGACTTCTTCCGTCCCTTTCAAGGAATACAAAAAAATGACCATGCGCGTTTCATGGTCGTAGATTTCCTCGAGCCGGGTTTCTTCGTCCGGCTCGACAGGAAGGGTAGGCTGCGCTACGCTCAAGCTTGGCAAGGCAAGCAGCAATGAGAAAACGGTCGGTGCAATCGGAAACGGGTGGGTCATGCGGCACCTGACAAGAGAAGTCGAACAACCATTCATCCGGCAACTTTTATCCATTCTACTCCTAACGATGCCCTTGGGCAATTCGTTTTTGTGATTGTGTAGAGAGCACATAATCTGTCCGGTCTTGTAGCACATGATCTGTCCGGTTGTCATCGGATGCGGAAGGAGGCATCTGATGAGACGCACCGCATGGCTACAGGAGATACGGATGACCCGGTTTGAGGAAGCATTTTTTGGGTGGACGGAGAGTCGGTTGACTCAAGAGGAGGCGGCGCGGGTGCTGGGAGTCTGCACGCGGACGTTTCGGCGCTGGAGCGAGCGGTATGAGGAGGCGGGGCGGGAGGGGTTGCGCGACAAGCGGCTGCCCCAGGCCTCGCAGCGGTGCGCGCCGGTGGATGAGGTCCTGGCGCTGATGGCGCGCTACCGGACGGGGCATTCGGGCTGGAATGTGAAGCACTTTTATACCTGGTACCGGCGGGACGGAGGCGGGCGCAGTTATACCTGGGTGAAGACCCGGTTGCAGGTAGCGGGGGTGGTGGCGCGGACGCCGCGGAGGCGGGCGCACCGCCAGCGCCGCGAGGCGGCGCCGTGGCCGGGGATGCTGCTGCACCAGGACGGGAGCCGGCACGAGTGGGGGCTAGGGCAGCGGTGGGATCTGATTGTGACGATGGACGATGCGACCAACGAGCATTACTTGATGTTCTTTTGTACCGAAGAGGGCACTTGGAGCAGTTTGCGGGGGGGGCCGGGAGGTGCTCGACGCCAAGGGGGTATTCTGTTCGCTGTACACGGATCGCGGCAGTCATGACTGGCACACGCCGGTGGCGGGCGGGAAGGTGGACAAGCGTCACCCAACGCAATTCGGGCGGGCGATGGCGCAACTAGGGATCGAGATGATTCCGGCGTATTCGCCGGAGGCGCGGGGGCGGGCGGAGCGGGCGTTTCGGACCCATCAGGATCGTTTGGTGAAGGAACTGGCGGCGGCGGGGATCACGGACATGGCGCGCGCCAATGCCTATCTCCGGCAGCACTATCGGCCGGCGTTCAATGCGGAGTTTGCCCGACCCGCCCGGGAGGCGGGCTCGGCCTTTGTGGCCTGCCCGGAGGCCGGGCGGCTGGATGAGATTCTGTGTGAGCAGCATGAGCGGCGGGTGGGGCATGACAACTGTGTGCGCTTTCAGCGGCGGGTGTTACAAATTCCGCCGGATCGGTACCGGTGTCATTATGTGAAGGCGACCGTGACGGTGTTGCAGCATCCGAATGGGGGGCTCACGATTCGCCACGGGCCGCGCGAATTGGCCCGATACGATCGCCGCGGCAAGCTATTGAAGGAGGCCCATCAGGCGGCAGCCTAGGGGGCGCTGCCACAGGGAGCGCCCTTGGGACCCGTCCCGGGCGCAGCGTGCACAACCGGACAGATTATGTGCTACAGAACCGGACATTTCTATTTGCTATTAACATTCGTTTTTGTGATTGACGCTAAAGCACCTCCACCAGTTCTGCGACGACTGTGACCTCTCCCTCGTTTTTGCTCGAAAAAACAATGGACTCGAACTCCGGATTGTTCGGCTTCAATGTGATCTTCATGTGCCGCCAAGAGTCATCGTTCTGAACCTTTTCGCTTTCGTATCGTTTAACGGTGTACCGCGCTCCGGTCTCAGGGTCTGTGGCGTCACGAAGCTGAACCAGTACGGTTTTTCCTTGTCGTGTGCCCTCCACGGGAGCACGGAATAAGCCGTAGGCGCCGTCGGGGACCGCAGGTTCCATTGACCTCCCCACGATCTGCGCAATGAACATGCCCGGTCGCAGACGATGGCTGGTGTTGACCTCCACCCACTTCCAGTCCTCATTGGCTGCCGTGTCTTGGAGATTGCTGAATGCGCCAGCCGCGACTGCAAGCGGCACAAGTGGGATGCAGGTGACGAAGCGATCTTTCAATTGTCCGTCTACAACACGCAAGGCGGGCGTTAGGGCTTCGTCGAGTTCAACGCGGTCTGAGTGCTCATCCCCGGCTCGAAGCCGACGGTACACCTCGGACCCGATCCACGTGCTCACGACCTGTTGGAATGATTCGTCGTTCATGTACCGGATGAAGATTTCTTCGTTCTGGTCCATGCGCTCGACGAACAAACTCTCAAGCAGGTTTTTGAACACCAACTCAAACTTGTCGCCCGGGTTGACTGCGGCTGCCTGTCGCAAACTGTCGTCGGCGACCGCCGCTTCGACAATCTGGTCGAAGAAGAGTTGATCGGCCTGGTTGAAATCCGTGCCGAAGCGCTGGTTCACGACGTCGATAAGTTGTGAAAGTGGCATGGGCTGCGGCCGCACCAAGCCGCTGCCGACTTCCGTGGGGCCGTCAAGGGGTCTGGCCTCGCCGTCCTGAAGCGAGATAGATCCCTCGCTGATCTTCTGCAGTCGGTAGTACTCAAGCCTCACCTCGTCATCAAACTGGTACGCTGGGCCACTCTTGCGACGCGGCAATTTCGTTGCGAGATGGCGGAGGAACACATACAACCGTTCGAGATCCGAGTCCTGGTACGGAATCACCTGGCTCAGGAACCCATACAGGTTCAAGAACGCCTGGACCTTGCCGCGCCAGTCTTCCGTCTCCGCCTCGTTGTCGTCCCGGCGCACGGTGAAGCGCGATACCGCTGGATCAAGAGTGGCGTTCATGGTCTGGTGGTCCAACGCACTCTGCCGCCGCTTCGGCTTGAAGTAGACGGCGCTGAATCGCTCAACCTCCTCATCAAGGTAGATTCCTGCAGCGTCCAGTTCACCCTTGATGGCATACATGCGCATGGGGTCGACTTCTTCGCCCATCTCGGCGCCTTCGTAGTAGGTCTTGAAGGCCTCGCGAATCTCTTCTCGGTCGTTTACGAAGTCGAGAACGAATGTGTCTTCCTTGAGCGGATGAATGCGGTTCAACCGGGACAACGTCTGCACGGCCTGGATGCCCGCGAGTCGCTTGTCCACGTACATCGTGTGCAGGAGAGGTTGATCGAATCCGGTCTGGTACTTCTCCGCGACGAGCAGGACCTGATACTCCTGCGTCGCGAACTTCTCAGGCAGCTCCTTCTCGGAGATACCATCGTTCATGCCTGGCTCTGTGTAGGTGACGTCTGCCAGCTTGTCGTCCACCACCTTGCCCGAAAAGGCCACCAGCGACTTGATGGCATAGCCCTTTTCCTGGATGTAGCGGTCGAAGCTCTGCTTGTAGCGAACCGCTTCCAGGCGCGACCCCGTTACCACCATCGCCTTGGCCCGGCCGCCGATCTTGTGCCGCGTGACCGTCTGGAAGTGTTCGACCATCACCTCGGTTTTCTGCGCGATATTGTGCGGATGCAGCTTCATGAAACGTGCCAGCGCCAGCGCGGCTTTCTTACGTTCGACGTTCGGATCTTCCTCGCACGCCTTGAGTAGCCTGAAGTACGTCGCGTACGTGGTGTAGTGTTTCAGCACGTCGAGGATGAACTCCTCTTCGATCGCTTGGCGCATGGTGTAGCGGTGAGAAGGCTCCCCATCGCGGCCGAATACGGCGAGCGTCTTGTGCTTGGGCGTGGCGGTGAAGGCAAAGAAGCTCAAATTGGTCTGCTTGCCGCGCTTGGCCATGCTGCGGAAGAGTTCTTCCATATCTTCCCTGCCCTCCTCGGACGCGCGCTTTCCGGCTTCTTCCCGAAGTCCCTCGCCGCCTAATATTTCCTTGAGATCGGTCGCCGTCTCGCCGCCCTGGGAACTATGGGCCTCGTCGATTACCACCGCGCAACGGCGGGTCGGCAAAACGCCTGTCGTCTCCGTTCCCCGTTCCTCGGCCATCTTGAGCAATTGCCGAGAGACGAAAGGAAATTTCTGGAGGGTGGTGATGATCACCGGCACCGCGTTCTCGAGTGCTTCGGCGAGTTGTCGCGAGCTTTCGTCGATTCGTTGCACAACGCCGCGCTTGTGTTCGAACTGATAGATCGTGTCCTGGAGTTGTTGATCGAGCACGACGCGATCGGTGACCACGATCACGCTGTCGAAGACGCGCTCGTTGGTGGCATTGTGCAGGGACGCGAGCCGATGTGTCAGCCAACCGATCGTATTGCTTTTGCCACTGCCCGCGGAATGCTCAACGAGGTAGTTGTGCCCCACACCCTCGCTACGTGCGGCGTCCACCAGCATGCGCACTGCCTGGAGTTGGTGGTAGCGCGGGAAGATCATTGACTCTGTCTTCACCTTGCGGCCTTGATCATCGCGTTTCTCGCCGATCTGCAGGTGGATGAAGCGCGCAATCAGGTCGAGCAGGCTATCTCGTTGCAGTACTTCTTCCCACAGGTATGCCGTGCGGTAGTTGCGGCCCTCTGGATCTGGTGGGTTCCCATCTGCGCCGGCGCATCCCTTGTTGAAGGGAAGAAAGTGCGTTGCCGTGCCTGCTAGGCGAGTGGTCATCAACGCGGATTCGGTGTCTACGGCAAAGTGCACCAACGTACGGCGCTTGAATGTGAAGATCGGCTCGCGCGGGTCGCGGTCCTGCTTATACTGCCGGCGTGCATCCTCAACCCCCTGGCCCGTGAGCGGGTTCTTCAACTCCGCTGTGACCACGGGGATGCCGTTCAGGCTGAGTGTGACATCCACCGACTGCTTGGAGCGCGGAGAGAAGTGGAGTTGGCGGGTTAGTCCCAGGCGATTGGCGGCATAGCGGGCTTCGAGTTCTGGATTTAGCTCGTGCGCCGCCTTGAAGAACGCAATGCGAAACGTCCGGCCGTAGCACTTGAAACCGTGACGCAACGTCGCGAGGGCGCCGTTGGCATCCATCCATTTGCACAGGTCGCTGAGGATTTGCTCACCGGTCTTGTCACCGTGCAAAGCCTCCAGCTTGTCCCACTCCTTCGGCTGGGTCTCGCGGATGAAGGCCAGGACCGTCTCGGGAAAGATTGCGCGCTCGCGGTCAAAGCCCTCACGCGCGGCTGGCATGTATCCGTTCTCAAGCAGGTGTGCTTCGATGATTGTCTCGAAGGCGGCCTCGCCGGTTCGCTTCATATCACTCCCGCATTCGAATGCGCGATTCTTCTACGATCCAAAGTTGACCGTCGAGTGCCGCGTTGGAAAGAGCCCGAAGAAACCGGGTTCCGATCTCTAAAACGTGATCACGCGCTTGGCTATCGAGTCGAAATACGACAAGCCCGGAATATGCACTAGGTGGGAACGTTCGGATGTCCGAAAAGTCCGTATCGAACGTGACGATGGCTCGGCTCTCACGAACGCAGGCTGACGCGAGATCATCGTCCTTCACGCCGCCGAGTCCTTGGTCGAGAACCGTCACGGCGTCATGTCCGGCCTCGCGGAACAAATCTGCTAGTCCGACCGGCAGGTTCTCGTCCAGTTTGAACCGCACACGGAATATCCTACTCTGACAATGAAACTACCCGTTCGCTCGCCAACTCCGCGGCATAGCACACTGCCGCTTGGATGGACTCTCGACTGATCGACGGGTAGCTTCTCATGATTTCCTCCGAATCCAGACCTGCAGCCAGATTGTCGAGGACCGTGGTTACCAGGACTCGGGTGCCGGTGATGCAGGCCTTTCCATGGCAGATTTCAGGATCAACGGTAATGTGCTCTCGCCAATTCATAGGCTTTACCTTGGTAAAGAATAATAGGGTTGCATCGTGGTTAGGAAAAGTTAGTGCCTTGTTCTCGGAGAATGCCGAGAGCTACCGCAGATGAACGTCCATTGCTCGCTCAAGTCCGACCTTACAGCGCTACGAACCTTTTCTATCTTTCCCGCTCGACGGAAACGTCTGATTTGGTCATGACATATATCTACTCAGGCGCTCTACCTTTCCGATCGCCGTAACCATTCGGAGTTATCTATTGCCACACGAGACAACTCAGACGCGAACTCCTGAGCTACACGTTGAGTAAATTCGGATTTCAGTTCTCCAAGCCAATAAAATTGTGTTTTTTCTACGTCTTTAAATAAAAAGCTTTCCTCTGCTTTTTCGGCGATAACAAACCCTTTGTTATTTGGCAGGAACTTTCTTAGCGACCACTGAGTCATGCTTGTACAGATGCTGACTCGCCTATATGTGTTGTCATTTTCCTGCAAAACAAGCTGAATCGTCTTGGGCTTGGGTTCGATCAGCGGTAAGAGAAGGAATGCTTCTTCTCCATCTAGTCGGACACTATCACATCGCGGTCTCATACAAAGAAAAAAATCACTACTCTCTCCCCCAGTATCTTTTCGCAGAGCAGTTCCTAGGTGAAGTCTTGGCGCTGGCGCATCGAAAATTGTGCGAAAGTTCATCAGCCACGCAAGTCGTAAATCCAATTTCTCACCATCGTCCGTGCCTGTGAATCCCGATGACAAGATTCTAAAATCGTTGCTTCTGCTCAAAGGGCCCGGTTTTTGTTTCAACCCTTCCTTAAGAAGCTCGATTGTCTGATCAACAGACATTTTCTTATTTTCTCCGAATACATATTCTCGACAGTCAGGATTCTTGGTCAGCCATTTCTCTATTGCTTCCAAATCGGCCGGACTTTCTTTTACTACGGCATCGTCGATTATCGAGTGCAACTCACTTGCTAAATGGTTAACCATATGTTGCTGGGAGTCATCAGGAGAAGGAAGACACGCACGATGCGTAAGAAAAGCTGGATCGAGATTCGCCTCAAACTTATCGAGCACCTTATGAGCATTGTTCCTGATAGCCGCGAGTGACGTAAGAGCGATATTGGGTAGTAGTCCTTGCGTCATGCTTGCAAAATCTCTAATGAGAACTTTCGGAAGGTCCGCTTCCGTGATTGATCTGTCCCTCAAATCTTGTATCAACTGGGTATCAGGCTTCGCGTATATTACAATACGGCAATGTTGATGTGAGAGTACAACATCTTGGTTGTTCTTGTTTTCAAACTCTCGTCCACCTTTGTGTAATTCGTTCTTAATCGTTTGACCGATCCTCCTAATGTCCGACTCCCCGGTGTAAATGGCAACCAAACGAAGTCTTCCATCAGCATCATCATCCAAAATGCTTTTCAATATCGACAGAGCTTCTTGGCCGTTATCACCATCCAAATGCCAGTCTAGGATAACAATGTCAGCGCACTTCGCGGCGCGGCCCACGTTTTCGACTATGCCATTGCTCGACATAGGCGCTATTATCCCACAGATCATTCCTTTTTCTGCAAATGAATCAACTATGACTCGTGCATCAAGGCTTTGACGATCTAATTCATCCCTTTCTGTACCTTGCTTATCCCTTTTCGACAACGTGTGACGATCTGGTTTCACGAGACTTGTATGGGATGGTGTCTTGACAGCAATATGCGCCCCGTCGTCAACGACAATAGCAGTCTGGAGAAAATGCTCGGCAATCTTCTCACAGTGCCTACTAAAGTCACTCATTGTCTGCTCCTCCCTCGACTGCGGAACGGTCAGGAAGAATGACAAAAGTTGCTCCTTTGTTGTCAGTTTTACTTGTAAGGACCAAATCATAACCCACACGACGCAATGCTTGACGGGAAATATGTAATCCCATCCCGCGGCCTCCCGGTTTTCTCGTAAATCCAAAGTCGAAGATCGCTCCCCGGTCTCTTTTATCCACACCAGGACCAGAGTCGGAGATCAACATGACGTTCCCATCCATCGCATCAAGTTTAATTTGTCGTTCTTCGGACGAATTCTGTTGGGACAGCCAATAGGTTGCGTTATCAACAAGATTAACGAATGCTGGGTAGAAAGATGAGGGAAAACTGGTTATCTGTGTCTTGGAGAACGCTTTTGTCTGCACGAACTCGATGTTGTGACGTACGAATCGTTCTCGAAAGAGATCACTGAGAAACTTGTAAATCTCAAAACCTTGGATATCCACAGCTTTACGGTAAAGTCTCCTCTGAAGCGGTGTGAAAAGCGTCAGATAACCATCAAGATGGTCGAAGCTAGCTCGGATATTTCCGTATACTCCCTTAAGATCGTCATTTATATCGGCCCATGCTTTCAGCCTGCGCAAGTTGTTGCGAATGGCTCGAACTGTGGCATTGAACTCATGATTAATGATCTCTACCGCCATGCCGAGTTGGGCTAGCTGAAGGTCGGCTTCGGCTTCTTCCTCAAGTAAAATGTTTCGCTGCTCTATTGCCACGAGTTGATCAATTGATGATGTATTGCCGCTTAAATCGATCGACTCAACTTGTGCAAGAAGCGACTCAAGCAAACGAGATTTATTTTCAGCAACCTTTAGGATTCGTGCCTCCAAAGTATCCCGTATCCTTATAAAATCTTCATCTTTTAACTCAGATACGTCAGTGCGTTGAAACTCGCTTGTAACTGCACGCAGTTCCTCTTCCACTTCGCTGATACATGCAGTCGTAACCCCGCGAACTTTTACTGCCATTTCCTCTGCTTCTTCCCTTAAGTCCTTTCCGCGCTCTTTAGTTTTTTGCTTCGCTTGTTGCGCTAGTTGGTCCAGCGAGGCTTCAGCTCGAAGCCTTCGATCAATATCTATACGGGCCTTAGTTGTTTTCTCGCCGATAATATCTTCAATTAAATTGCGTGTCTGACGAAACACGTTTTCCGAAAGTTCTGAGAATGCCGTAGTGTAGTCGCCCCATTCTTGTTGTGTTTTTTTACTCAAAGCTATTCTCGGACGCGTAATCCTGTAGCGGGACTCAATCTTCTGGATATCCGTTAGAGCCTGCCGTTCGATTTGGAGGATTTCCTGTGCAGCTCGTTGCGGATCGATAATATTGCAAGCTCGGCTGAGTTTTTCGGATATATCTTGGCTTAGTTGAAGACACTCATTGTGAGGAGCATTCGAAGACACTTGCTCAAAGAACATATTCAGATCTGCAGAGAGTTTCGCCTTTTTGGTTGAAACGGCCTGTTCTCGCCGTCGTCGGTCCAGTTCAATTTTTGCAAGTTCTGCCTTCGTTTCCTCAAATCTCTCTCCATGTACGCCTTCCTTACGGAAAAAATCGGCTGCGACTTGGACGAAGAAATTCTTCAGAATGCTCTTAAACTGACGATATGCCTTATTTTCACGAAATCCTTCTCTGCCGGCTTTCTCATTGAGTTGCCTGTTGTCTGTGTTGTTGATTTCAATAACCCCAAACATCTTGCGGTGCGAGAAATAATAGTAATAAGCGCTCTTTGTCCTATGAAATTCGATGTCAAGCCAGTCATAATCCGTGTCGCCGTAAGGCAAAATCCGCAAACCATTGCGGTAGATGTACAAACCTCCGATCTTACCCATTTTCTGAGTCATGCGAGCATGGTCTTCCAAGGGCAGTGTAGAATGTTTACCATCCCCTTCAATGGCCGCGAAACTAATAGTAAAAGGTCCGCAGGCTGTCTGGTTTCCTCCTGCATTTGGCCATGAAATCAAGTGGTTGTCGGCAGATTCACCGTATATTGATATTTCACCTAGGAATTGCCCGTATTCGTCGAAGCGTCCTTTTATTTTGTGGTCTGCGTTTTCAAATTCCTGTGGAGTGAAAAACTCTCCTTCACCAATAAGGTCTTCTTCAAAATCTTCGGTCTTGTGGTCTCTGAAAGCGGTCTGGATCACCGGAGGGGAATGCCCGGGCGTCATTGTGTTTGTGAAACCTAGTAATGCTTTTGTCAACGGTGTTGCCTTGTTGACCTTCGGTTCGCCGTCTATGTCTGTAGGAAGAAGGTCGGAGCTTGGCAAAATGAAGAAGTGTGTGCCGCTTCCTTCGCCCCGTAGTGTAGGATCATTAAGATAAGAGTCGATTTCTTGAGGATCGATGTCGAACTGATTGAGTTCATTGCAAAGGCGGTCATAAAAAGTTTTCCCTATTGTAGTCTTGAGTTGCTTATTTTCAGTGGCAAATGTCGCAACCATTTGTGATACGTCCTTTTTGGTGGGCAATGTCCCGCCAGGAAAAGTTCGAATGGGAATCTGGATGTCTTCGATATCGATCCCCGGACATTCAAAGAGGCTCCAGTTGACGAACGCGACGGTAAGATCCGAGAAGGATTTTTTAAGTCTGGCCCTGGTGAGCACGAGAACCTGCGGACCAATTGTTGCAATCGCTAAACGACCTATGCCCTTTTCACCTAGCATGGGTCGAATTCGCTTGTTGGGGTCCCGTTGTTCCGACATGGCAGAATCGACTTTGCTCTCCGTACCGATTGTGAGCCACCTATGGATAAACTCATCCTTACTCATTCCCATGCCATCGTCGCGCAAAACAAACAAGCCATCGGTGCGGTAGTAGTCGATTTCAACGCGATCAGCGTATGCATCATGAGCGTTCTTAAACAACTCGCTGATTGCCGTGGGAATACCTGCGATCTGCTGCCGGCCAAGCATGTCAAGAGTTCGGGCGCGTGTCTTGAAAGTGGACATTTAAGTAAGTACTCCTGCGTTTTTCAGGTGCCTGTTAACGTGGTGTCCGATTATTGTTGCCATCCGCACTGGTACCGCATTGCCAATTTGTCTGGCCATTGATGCGAGGGTTCCTTCAAAAAAAAAGTCTCGAGGAAATGTCTGTAAGCAAGCTGCTTCACGGACACTTATGGCACGATTTTGTTCAGGGTGTCCGAAACGTCCATTAGAGTAGCTGATACATCGCGTGGTCAATCCAGGCGCAGGTCGGTCCCAGGACATTCGACCATACACATCACTGTACCCTGAGATTTTTTTATGACATTCGAGTTGGAGACGCTTTGGCCAATCTCTATGCCCGCCGCCTTCAGGCGTTGCTCGTAGACGCTCCAGGTTGAGTTCCGATAGTCTCGCAGCACAATGATTCGGGACAGTTGCAAATTCTTTGCCTGCAGCGATGGGAGGTAGATCTTCAATCCAGTTTCTCACTGTTTCGTATTCGGGATTTGTCGTTCCAGGCCCGTTCGTCTCAGTAGGGAGTCCAATCGTTCCATGTCGACTTGCTAAAAGCACAAGGCGACAACGACTCTGAGGGACCCCGTATTTCATGAGCGGCACTCTACGATATGCGACGTGGTAGCCAGCTTCTTCAAGACTTTGAAGGAATTTGCCGAACGGCTGGGTGCGCCGATTTAGCTTTTGGAGACCGGGTACGTTTTCAACAAAAACGATGTCTGGTTTGCAACCCACGACAAATTTTGCGAAACAGGAAAGAAGAGGCACCCGTTCATCATTTTTTCGTGCAGGGTGTTTTGTGTTTTGTTTTGTGAAAGGCTGACATGGCGCACATCCGCAGAAGAGAATGGGATTCGGTCTCTCCATGTTGACAAGCGAACGAATGTAACTGACCTTTGTTGTGCGGATATCCGCAAGTTCGAAGTGTACGGAAGGGAAATTCACCTCAAAAGTACGTTGCGAGTCGCTGTCCCAATCAAGCGCGAAAACGATACTCATTCCTGCTTCACGGAAACCGTAACTTGCTCCGCCGCAACCGGAAAAAAAATCGAATACTTTGACCTTCACGCTATCACTCTCTCTAGACTACGTTTTCATTGAAGAAACGGTTTATTGATTCTGCAATTCGATCACGGTCCTTGGTTTCACATTCCCAGATTACCAGTACATCCCAACCAGCATGCCTAAGAGCGGCGATGTTTTGTTGATCGCGTTCTACGTTTCGCGACAGCTTCTGTTTCCAGAATGAGCGATTCGTAGTGGGGCGCTTTGCCTTGGAACACTGCCGGTGCCCATGCCAGAAACAACCGTGTACAAAGATTACTCTTCGATGTTTGGGAAACACGAGGTCCGGTTTACCAGGGAGGTCAGACCTATGGAGTCGGAAACGATACCCCAGACCGTGGGCGACCTGCCGAACAAGACATTCGGGCTTTGTTCCCGTGGCGCGTACGCGCGCCATGATCCCACTACGTTTTTCGCGACAGTAGATATCAGTCATTAGTGTATCTTAAGAAAAATGAGGCAACTTTCAAACATTTCATTTCATCCGCGCTTCGTCTATACGGAAGCCGTTTGTTACAGAGGACTACGCAAGCGTCCGAAAGTCCGTTGGGTACCTGACAATCGTAGTGAGGCAGGTCGACAAGCTTGAGGCACGTGACAATCATGCAGTGCTCCCAATGGCGATTTGTCCAGTAACGGCCGAGGCAATAATCGCGGATCGGCGTTCCTTGAGGAGCGCGATTGTGCTTTCTGTCATGGCTTGCAAGTTGTCTAGCTTTTGGGTCTCGGTTTTGAGCAATGCAACGATCTGTTGTTGTTCGGGAAGCGGAGGCACGGGAAGAAAGATCTCGAAGAATCCTTCCGGATAGAGGCGAAGGCGAGAGGACCAGACACCCTTGGAAAAACGGGTAGCCTCTTGCGCTAACATTGAGATGCGGACCAAGGCATCTACATAGGCTGGATCAAGAAGTTCTGTAGCCTCATACACGTTGTAGGCCGGGCTGACGATGCCGTTGACAGACGTCACACCCATAGCACCCATCCACGCCCATAGTGTGTTGATTACCAAATCACCTTTCCTGCAGATTTTGTATCCTTCCTTAGTCTCTGCTTCGAACATGTAGACTTCTTTTTCGGTACGAGGTGTGACTCCTGTAAGGTGTGAGACCGTGAGTAGTTCTTCATCGCCGGTCTCAGAACGCTGGTCGCGTTCGTGAAAGAGCCACCGAGCACGCTCAATTTCCCAATGCGCCGGAATCTGGCCAATCCAGGGGATGCCAGAATCACGGAGCGGGGCGTGAAGGTCGAGGCCGCGGGTGACGGCGTGAGTGATAATGGCTTGGCGTTTCTCGGCTATTAGTTCCAGCAGCCGCTCCTTCGCCGCTACCAGTGCGTCCAGTCGAGCGGTCTCTCTGTCAAGATAGTCGGCGATGGCGCGTTGCTGAGGTAGTGGATGTATGTGAACTGGAATGTTCGCCAGATCTGAGACGTTGATCGTCGGGTAGTTCACACCGACAGAGCGTTTTTCCACTTCTGCTAAGAAAGCCGGCTCCCGTAGCGCAAATCTGCAATAGTTGGCATCGAATTTATTACGCAACGGGCGTACGACTGCAAACCCAGTTGATATGATCAAACTATCTGGAGGATTATCAATCCGCGCAATCGCTTGAAGATACCTTCTCACCGTTGAAATGATCACATCACCATCTCGAACGCGTCGGCGTGCGCGGCTTGGTGCCTCCTCAAAGCGGTATGATACAAGACCATCTATGCGCCCTGATGAGTCAACGTTACCAATATCGATATATTGCATTTCAAAATCTGAGTTCGTGTTCTCATCTAGGTTTTCGTCGTTGATCGTAGATAAGTATTTGAGCCGGTGCCGTGAAATCGTTGCCGGTGCGCTCATGTCGTTACCTCTCCCAGCAGTCGTACGATCGTTTCCTCCGCCTTCTTCAGATCTGCGTCGATTTCTTCCAATGGTCGGGGCGGCGTGTATTTGTAGAAGTAGCGGTTGAAGTTGATCTCATAGCCGACTTTGTCTTTGCCTCGATCCATCCAGGCGTCAGGAACGTGGGGCCGGACCTCGCGATCGAAGTAAGTGTCGACGTCTTCGGTAAGCGGAATATTTTCGAAGTCGCGCAATTCTGTGTCAGGTTCGTAGCCAGTCTCCCGATCATTCTTCTTGACCGGTTCGGCCTCAGGAGCTTTCTCGGTGAAGATGGCGCAGAAGCACTGCCGTTCGGCTCTCTTCCAGCGAGATTGCCGCTCATACAGGAGATCCGCAATACGCTTCCAGACGGAATTCCAATCACACAGAGGCTTCCGGCCAAGCTCTTTGTCGATAGCTTGGACATCGTCGAGCAGTTCAGGAAAGGCTTCGAGAAAACGAGCCTTGTCGTCGTTCGTCATCCGGTAACGTAGGCGAAGGGGACGTTCGATGGTCACACGAGTGTAGCCGAAGTCGACATTCTCGAAGCACTTCGAGCGTTTACCATTTTCGAAGCAACCATAGATGCGCACGATCTCGTCGATCTGTTCTGAGGCTATGTGGCGGCGTTTGTCGCCGAGGCTGCGCCTGCTTTCTTCGCTACCGCCTGGAGTCCAGATGTCGCGAGCGTCGAGGAGTTGGATCTTGCTTTTACGCTGTTTGTCCTTGCGGTTGGTGACGATCCAGATATAGGTCCCGATGCCGGTGTTGTAGAACATTTGCTCGGGCAAGGCGATTATGGCCTCGAGCCAGTCATTTTCGATGATCCAGCGGCGGATATTGCTCTCGCCTGAACCGGCGCCGCCCGTGAAGAGAGGTGAGCCACTGAAGACGATGGCGAGCCTCGATCCGTGCCTGTGCTCTGACAGGCGTACCGGCTCGAACTTGTTGATCATGTGTTGCAAGAACAGGAGCGAGCCATCATTTACTCTCGGAAGCCCGATGCCGAAGCGGCCTGCGAAGCCCTGCTTCTCGTGCTCGTGTTTGATTTCGGTCTGCTGCCGCTTCCAATCGACGCCGAAAGGTGGATTGGTGAGAAAGTAGTCGTAGGTTTCGTCTTGGAACCGGTCCTCGATGAAGCTGTCGCCAAAGCGCACGTTGTCACCACCGTCGTTGTGACTTACTTCCTTCATTAGCATGTCGGAAGCGGCGGTGGCGTAGGCGCGCTTGTTGTAATCCTGGCCGTAGACGTAGAGCTTGGCTTCTGGATGGTGGTCGCGCAGGTAGCTTTGTGCCTCGGCCAACATGCCGCCGGTGCCGCAGGCCGGGTCGAGGAGCTTGCGCACAGTTCCCGGTGTGGCGAGCAACTCGTCATCGTGGATGAAGAGCACGTTTACCATCAGACGGATGACCTCGCGTGGTGTGAAGTGGTCTCCGGCAGTCTCGTTGGCGAGTTCGTTAAAGCGGCGGATGAGGTTTTCGAAGATGAGTCCCATCTGGTTATTCGGCACTTGTTTGGGATGAAGGTCTACAGTACGGAATTGTGAGACGACCAAGTAAAGGATGTTTGCCACACGCATTTTCTCAATCTCAGTCTCAAACTCGAAATATTCGAAGATGCGGCGTACCTCAGATGAGAAACCTTGGATATAGCTCACCAGATGCTGGGCGATGTGGTCCGGGTCGCCTAGCAGCTTCTCGAAGTCAAGTGGAGAGTGATTATGGAAGCGCTGGCCCGCGGCTGCGTTAAGCTTGCGGTCAAGGGCGTCTCCCTTGAGCTTGTCCTTTCGCTTCTCGTACTCGGATAGGACTTTGCCCTTGGTGAGTGCGAGCACGCAGTCGAAGCGGCGCAACACAGTCATGGGCAACATGACGCGCTCGTACTGCGGTGGGCGGTAGGGGCCACGTAGCAGGTCAGCGATTTGCCAGATCAGGTTGGCGAAGTAGCCGTGGTCGGGCATGGTTACACTTGCAAACTGGGCCTTTCTTGGGGGGCTATTAGCGCACACGTCGCCCGTGGTGTCAACCGATGAGGGCTTACATCGTGATAGAGATAGCAGAGAGAAGACGCCATGATGTGACGCCGCTACAAGAATCTCTCGCTCAATAACCGAACGTTCTTAAAAGCAGATCCTTCGCATTGCTCAGGATGATCACAGCAGAGTGGGGCGCTGCTCACGGACCCGCGACGCATTACCCGTCAACGGTTGTGGGTACGCGGGCGGGTTCTCTATAATGCTTTTCTTTGAAGGGATTCCTGGAAGCATGAAGAAAAAAGTTACTTTTTACACGGCAGGGTGTCGCCTCAATCAATCGGAGACCGCGGTCCTGACCGACCGGTTTACGAACATGGGCTACGAACAGGTGGCCTATGGAGAGCCGACTGACGTGCTTGTGTTGAACACGTGCAGCGTGACGGAAAACGCAGAGGCCGATTGCCGGCGGGTCATTCGCCGGACGTTGCGCCATTCGCCGCGGGCGTTTGTCGCGGTGACGGGATGCTATGCGCAAACCGGGCTCAATACCTTACGGCACCTTCCGGGGGTGGACCTGGTATTGGGCAACCAATACAAAATGCTGCTGCCGGACTACCTGGAAGAAATGCCTCGCGTGCAAAAACGTGCGGCGACGTTTGTCCGGCATTCGGGATCGATAAGCCGTGAGGATTTCGTTCAGGACGGGGTGGGGGAATACGCGACGACGCGAGCCAATTTGAAGATTCAGGACGGCTGCAATTTCATGTGTTCCTTTTGTCTGATCCCGTTTGCCAGGGGCCGGGAACGAAGCCGTCTAGCCGGCGACGCGGTGCGAGAGGCTGAACGACTGGTGGAACGAGGCCACCGGGAACTGGTCCTGACCGGTGTGAACATCGGGCGATTCGCGAACGGTTCCGGAGGGCTTCTCGACTTGATTCAGCGGTTGGAACGCATCCCCGGATTGGCCCGCATCCGAATTTCTTCCATCGAGCCCACGACCATTCCCGACGCGCTCCTCGAGTATATGAGCACATCGAGGAAGTTGTGCCGGTTTTTCCACGTGCCCTTGCAAAGCGGGCATGACGGGATTCTGTCGGCGATGAACCGTCGTTACACCGTGAGCGAGTATCGGGCTTGGGTGGAAGACGTCGTGCAAAAGATCCCTGACGTCTGCGTTGGCACCGACGTGCTCGTCGGGTTCCCCGGAGAAACAGATAGCGAGTTTTCGGCGACCTACGACGTGGTTCGTGATCTGCCGTTGGCTTATGCTCACGTGTTCAGCTATTCCGCTCGACCGGGGACCCCGGCCGCTCGTTTGGGTAATCCCGTGCCGCCGCCGGTCATCAAGACCCGGAGCCGGTTGCTTTCGCGGCTGTCCGTGACGAAACGGGCGCAGTTCTACCAGCAATTTCTCGACAGGGATTGCCTGGTGTTGTTTGAATCCATGGGCAAGGACGGTTTATGGACCGGCCTGACGGATAATTTTGTCAGGGTGAGCGTGGCCGGTTCCGGCTCGTTGGCCAATCAGGTACGGCAGGTCAGACTGACCGGGGTCATGGAACATGCGGCCTTGGGGAAATTGACGGATGAGGAACCGCCGCGGCCAAGGCGATTCCCGATTCCGGTGTTTCAATCCTTTGAAAAGGAAGCGCTGTCTCCTGCATAGCCGTATTCCAAGCAACGGTTCGAGAGGTTCCCAGGTGTCTTATCGCGTTTACGTTCAAACGTTCGGCTGTCAGATGAATGAATATGACACCGAATTGGTACGGTCGCTGTTGAAAGACCGGGGGTTCGCGTTTACGGAGCATCCGGAACAGGCTGACGTGGTGCTGATGAATACCTGCGCGATCCGGGAAAACGCGCATAACCGGGTCTATGGCCACCTGGCCGAGTGGAAGGCGATGAAGCAATCACGGCAGGTGGTCATCGGCGTTCTCGGGTGCATGGCTCAGAATCTGAAAAAAGAATTGATGGAGTCGCAACCCGTCATTGACGTGCTCGCGGGGCCGGATTCCTATCGGCAACTGCCGGACCTGCTGACAAAGGCGCTGGAACACCGCGAACCGTCGATGGCCGTGGATCTGTCGGAATACGAAACCTACGAAGCGATTCTTCCGGAGCGGAAGCCCGGGGTCAACGCCTGGATCGCGATCATGCGGGGTTGTGATAATTTTTGCAGTTTCTGCGTCGTTCCCTACACTCGTGGGAGAGAACGGTCTCGCCCTGCGCAGGGGATTCTGGAAGAAACGCACGCCCTCGCGGCTCAAGGGTACAAACAGGTCACGCTTCTGGGACAGAACGTCAATTCATATCGGGGCGACGAGGTCACGTTTACCAAGCTTCTTTCTGACGTGGCCGACGTCCCTGGCATCCAACGCGTCCGCTTCACGTCCCCGCATCCCAAGGACTTTCCGCCTGACCTGATAGAGGTGGTAGCGCACCACCCCAACGTGTGCCGGCACATTCATCTTCCGCTTCAAGCGGGGAGCGACCGTATCCTGGACCTGATGGGACGGTCGTATACGCGGGCGGAGTATCGGGCCTTGGTAGAGGAAATCCGGGAGCAGGGGAACATTGCTCTCAGCACGGACGTCATTGCGGGTTTTTGCACCGAGAGCCACGATGAATTTCTCGAGACCTATGAGCTTGTCCGGGAGATCGAATTTCAATCGGCCTATATATTCAAGTACTCGGAACGAAAGAACACCATTGCCTATCGAAAATTCCCCGACGACGTTCCCGAAGCCGTCAAGTCAGAGCGGGTCACGCAGTTGGTCGACCTCCAGCGAACGATTTCCTCAAGAAAAAACCGGCAAGTGATCGGAACGGACGTGGACGTGCTGGTGGAAGGCAATGCGAAAAAATCTTCCCGGCAGTGGATGGGGCACACGGAGAGTAACGTGACCGTCGTCTGGGACAAAGACGCGCTTCCCCTCTCACTCGGAGATCGGATCACGATCAAGGTGGATGACGCCTCGGCCTCCACGCTTTTCGGGACCCCCGTTCCCTCCCTCGCATCCGTCGGCTGAGAGCGTTGCGAAAATTTATGGCGTTGTCTTTCTGCTTGCACATAAGGCAGATCCCAGTCTCTTCTCCTATCTCTTCGTTTCCTCTCCCTTGATGGGAGAGGATTAAGGTGAGGGTGAGGTGAAACTCAGGCCGCATGAAAGGCGGCTCTTGAAGCCCGGTTGTTTTCTTGCCCGCCCGCCCGAGTTGACCGGCTCCGCAGGGACTTGTATAAGATGGGCTGCCCGGGCTCGAATCCTCCCGGGGATTAAAACCGCCAAGCACCGCGCCCGTAGCTCAATGGATAGAGCATTTGACTACGGATCAAAAGGTTAGAGGTTCGACTCCTCTCGGGCGCGCCATAACATCCTGACTTGCCAAAACGGGGCCTATTCGTCGGTGTGTGCGGTGGGGTTGATCTGCCACATGCTCCAATCCACGGCTTCTCTGAGTTCCTGCATGAGCGGATCGTCTGAACGGGCAGTCCACACTTTCAGGGCGAACTGTTCAAGCGGTTCGAGTGAGCGCAGGTCCGGCGTTTTCCCGATGGCTCTGACGATTTCCGTCTGAACGCGAAGATGAACGTCGGGCGCCTCCATCTTGGCCAGCAGGGGCGGCAGGATTTGGATATTGCCGCTGTGCGCTCCGATTTCCCCGAGCGCTTGCGCCGCGGCGGCTTGGATATCCACTGACGGATCGGACAAGAGCTCCATGAGAGTCGGAATGGCAGGTTCGCCCATGAACCCCAGGGCGACCGTGGCCGGGGCGGCGAACTCGGCCTGGGCTCTGATCCGTTGAAGGGCTTCCAGCATGGTGTCTCCCGGCACGTGGCCGGCGAGCGAGAGTATTTTGTGTTTGGTGGCCTTGTCGGTTTTGGGATCGGTCAAAAGGGAAGAGAGCCGCTCGGCTTGTTTCCATTCCGCTGCAAGGTCAAGCGGGAAATTACTGTCCCGCAACGCCTGGCCGAGGTGCTTCAACGCGAATTGGCCCGGGTCGCCGTGCCCATTGGCCCGTGACGCCTTCCACGCATTGTCGAAAGTGGTCCGAACCTCATACTGCCAGGGTCCCTTCCGGCCGTCGAAGAAGTAGCTTAACTGGCAGGCGGGTCCTTTCCAATTTCGGGAAGGCGCCCCCGGCTGCTGCATCTCTCCATCGGATTTCCTGACTCCCCCCCACGGCTTTCGCTCATCGCATCTCACTTTCAGTTCGACGTCATGCGGCTCGTTCCCGGCAGTGACGACGGTGAACCCGGTTGCGGTCAGCCGGTCGGAAGCTGCCTTCTGGATCAGAATAGGATCGACCATCCCCTTTTCCGTCAGCGTGACCGTTTTGACGAAAATCGTCTCAACCCGTTGAAGCTGAGACTTCTGCTGCGGGTTGAAGAGAATCCGCTCGGCGGAAACGGGTTGCGGAACGTAACAGATTCCTAACAGGACAAGACTGATAAGCCAGGAGAATGGGATACGCATGTCCGGTGTGCTCCGTTTTGAAGTTCAGGACGAACAATCCTGCATACCAAGGAGAACGAACGAAAAGCAAGGGAGGGCACACGTTCCGAGAGGGATTATCGCTTGCGGTTTCGAGATTGAACTCCTCCCTTTTGTAAGGGAAGGTCAGGCCGGGTAGAGGTCTTACGACGAGGTTTGACCGGGGACCGGTCGGTTCGCCTGGAGGCTTTGCGAATCCCAAGGTTCAAGGGATTCGCAAGGGACAGGATGCACTCGAGTCGAGGATTGTCCCGGTCCAGGGTTTTATACAGGTGGATTTCCATGATGCGATTGTCATTGAGACCCATGGCTTCACACAAGGCGTCCTGGGCGATTTTGAGTCCGCCGTCAAGATCGCGCCGTAACAGTGTCGGAAAGAAAAAATGGATCGTCAGGGCCAGGCAGTGCTCCTGAGCCTTCTGCAAAAAAGCGTGCCATCCGGTGGAAGAGGCGGCAGCCATGAGCAGTTGACCGATTGTCCCTTTGTAGCGACGCCCCGTTGCTGACAACACCCGGCGCCCGTTGACCGTGGCATATTGCCGGTTGATGCTGGGCGGAATGGGCAGGGTCATCGATAGCTCGTCCTTGGTCAGGGAGAACCGCGTGGCATTCAGGGAGGCTTTGCCGGAAAGACGGGGCCACGTGGGTTTCTTGCGGGAACCCGGGGAAACGTCAATGGCGATGTTTCGTGAAAGTTGGCTGATGGAGACGCCGGTCAACCGGGCTGATCCGCCGCGGCTGTTTTTGGAAACGTATTGAGGAAGGCGTATGGGTCGATCCGATGAGTGCACGGGAACGACTCGCTGGGTATGTGAAAAAATTCGTTTGGGCGTCGGGGACGCAGGATCACGGGGCAGCTAGAGAAGATTGTGCATTTTCCCGAGGTTTTCTTCCAATTGCGCATCATGCTGCATGAGATAGCGACGCCATGCTGAAGGATTCCAGATTTCCAACCGGTGAAACATGCCCACGACCACGATTTCCAGGTCGTCCTCAAGCGGGATGACTTTTCTCAGCCGTCCGGGGATAAGGACCCGGCCCGTCTTGTCGATTTCAGAAGACGCGGCTTCAGCCACGACGTAGTGCATGAAGAGCCGGCTTTGATCTTCGTCAAACGTCTCTTTGACGCGCGAAAGGACTTTTTCCCACTCCTGCACCGAATAGGCTGACAACGGAAGGTCCTGCCCCTTGACGAAAATCACGCGGTCTCCCTCGACCTGCTCGCGCAAAGGGGTCGGGAAAATGAAGCGACCTTTCTCGTCGAGTTTACAGTGATATTGTCCGGCAAACATGGCGCGTTTCCTTTCCAACGGTCGTGGGAGCGATATGCGTAGGCATCCTCAGGTATTTAGACTAGATAAAACCATCTACAAAGTCAAGGGGTTCTTTTCTCGCGGCTCACTATTCATGGGCCCTCATCCTGGCCAGGGTCTGAACGTAGACGGCCTCCGCACCGGCTTTTCTGAGTGCCTTGGCGCATTCATTCACCGTGGTACCCGTGGTGAACACGTCGTCCACGAGCAGCGTGGTTTTGCCCTCAATCACGGAAGGGGTCGCCACGGCAAAGCATCTCCGAAGATTCTTGAGCCGTTCCCTTCGCGTGAGGGACGTTTGGGGAGTGGTGGGCTTGGTCCGCCTGAGCACGTCGATGAGAACGGGAAGATTCCATTGTCGGCCCAAGTGGTGCGCCAGAAGAAGCGCCTGATTATATTCCCGTTCCCGCAGGCGGTCGGGGTGTAGCGGGACGGCGATCAGGACGTCGACGTTCGAGGGGGCAGGGTGGGTTTGGGCAATCAGGTGAGCCAGGGCCGGGGCCAAGTGAGTTTTGCCCCGGTACTTCAATAGCCCGATGGCTTCCTTCAATGGGGATTGGTAAGCGTAAGGCGTCCAGGCCCGGTGATAAGCCGGCGGGTGTTTTCGACAGGGTCCGCACAGGTGTTCGGGACTATAAGCCAGCGCGTGCGGAGAAGGAAAGGGATGCGCACAGCGAGAGCAACTGGGCGAACGGATGGGCTCAATTCGGTTCCAGCAGCGTTGACAAAAAAAGGGAACGGGGTCGTCCGCCAAGGCCTGGTCGCACGTCCGGCAATTCATGGGAAACACCACGTGGAGGAATCGGCGAAGCAATCGGGCGGTCATGTTTTTCCGACATCACTCCCCCCTTGAGGGGGAGTCGGGGAGCCAAGGGCGCAGCCCGCCGGCGAACCGGTGGGGGGAGGAACCGGGGAACGAAGGGAACGTCTCTGCCGGTCCTCTAGCCTGTGTGTTGTTGGATCTTTCCATCATGTGCTATACGGAATCGGATGACAAGGTCGCCGTCACGTGCTCGC
>JAPPLK010000053.1:0-4423 GCA_028819435.1 Nitrospira sp. | reverse complement strand
CTTTCCATCATGTGCTATACGGAATCGGATGACAAGGTCGCCGTCACGTGCTCGCAACGTCGAGAGAGGTATCGGTGTCTACGATCACCTTGGATCGCGTCTGCAAAATCTATGAACGGGGCAACGTCATGGTTTCCGTGCTTCGGGACGCGGACCTTCACGTTGCCTCCGGAGAATTCTGTGTGATCATGGGCCCAAGCGGAAGCGGGAAAAGCACGCTTCTGAATCTGGTTGCGGGTCTCGATACCGTGACTTCGGGGGCCATTCGTCTTGATGACCAACCCACGCACGGGTTTTCCGATGCGGAGTGGACCCGGTATCGACGGGAAACGATCGGCATGGTTTTTCAGGCGTTCCACCTGGTTCCCGGGTTGACGGCCGCCGAAAACGTCGGGTTGCCCTTACGGCTTCAGAAGACGTCGCCGGCAGTCATTCGAGAACGCGTTGCAGAGACGCTTGAGCGGGTGGGGGTTTCCCATCGGGCAGGGCATCGGCCCTGGGAATTATCCGGTGGCGAACAACAACGCGTGGCCTTGGCCCGCGCTCTCGTCCATCGACCGCGCATCCTGCTGGCGGACGAACCCACGGGCAATCTCGACTCCCGGACCGCCAAAGAGATCGTGGCGCTGATCCGGCGCGTGTCCAAAGAAGCCGCCCAGACCGTGGTGTTCGTCACTCATTCGGAATCCGCCGCGAGGGTCGGGGATCACGTGTACGAACTGGAGGGCGGGCAATTGTATCCAATGTCCCATGTCCCCGGAACGACGTGAGATGGATCTTTCGACCACGATTGCCAACGTCCGTTTTTCAACCTGCCTGATGAATGCCTCGGGGGCCTTGTGCGTCACCCGGGAAGAACTGGAAGCCTTGGGCCGGAGCCGGAGCGGGGCGATCGTGACCAAGTCCATGACGCCGGCGTTCCGGCGGGGCAACCCGGAGCCCCGGTATTACAGTTTTCCCGGGGGCTCCATCAATTCCATGGGGCTGCCTAATCTTGGCTATCCGGCCTACGCTACCATTATTCCAACCCTTCGGCAGTTCGGGAAACCCATTATTGCAAGCGTTGCCGGGCTGAGCCCGCCTGATTTTCTCGAAGCGGCCCGGGCGATCACGGCCGTTTCACCCGATCTCATCGAAGTGAATCTCTCCTGCCCGAATATTCCGGGAAAACCGCAGATCGGCTATGACGTGGAGGCCTCCCGCGCGTTACTCCTGGAACTGAAGGACATCATCACCGTACCGATGGGCGTCAAGCTCCCTCCGTATTTCGATCCGGTACACCATGAGGCCGCGGCCCGGATGTTACAGGACGTTGAGGTCGATTTTCTGTCGCTCATCAATTCCGTAGGAAACGGGTTGGTGGTTGACCCGGACCATGAACGCGTGGTGATCAAGCCCAAAGGCGGGTTCGGGGGGCTCGGGGGCTCCATGATCAAACCCGTGGCCCTCGCCAACGTGCGGGCATTCTGGAAGTTGTTTGACGGCAGTATGCCCATTATCGGGACAGGGGGGGTTGTCTCGGGCACGGACGTGTTCGAACATATTCTATGCGGGGCATCCGCCGTGCAAGTCGGAACGGCCCTTGTTGACGAGGGGGTCGGCGTGTTCCGACGGCTGGAGAAGGAACTTGGCGAGCTCTTGCAACGGAAAGGCTACGCCTCCCCCTTGGACTGTCGCGGAACGTTACAGGAACTCTGAGTCGGCCTCGGGAAAGACGGAAATATGCACCGCGACGACGTCCAGGCCTGGCAACACAGCCATACATTCGGACAGGACCTGAAGCGTCCGGGGGAGCGGCGGACGCTGATCGTCATTGCCGTCACCGGCACGATGATGGTCGTGGAGATCATCGCGGGCGTCCTGACGGGGTCCATGGCGTTATTGGCCGACGGCCTGCACATGGCGTCGCACGCCGGGGCCCTCACCCTCAATGCCTTCGCGTACATCTATGCGCGACGTCACGCACACGACGAGGATTTCAGTTTCGGCGCTGGCAAGGTCAACGCCCTGGGAGGGTTCACGGGTGCGGTTCTGCTGGCGTTGTTTGCCCTGCTGATGGTTTGGGAGAGTGTGAGCCGGCTTCTTCACCCGGTGCAGATCATCGTCGATCAAGCCATTCTCGTGGCCGTGCTCGGGTTGGCGGTCAACGGAGCCAGTGTCTTCATCCTCCGGGTGGATGAGCACCCGGAGCACCACGATTTCGACGACTCCCGGCACTCGTACCATGACCACAACTTGAAGGCAGCCTATTTGCACGTACTGGCGGATGCGCTCACGTCTCTTCTGGCCATCGCGGCCTTACTCTCCGCGAAATACCTGGGATTGACTTGGATGGATCCGGTGGTGGGCATTATCGGTGCCATCCTCGTGTCCAGTTGGTCGTTCGGCTTGTTGCGAACCACCAGTGGAATTCTACTCGACAAGCAAGGGCCGCAAAGCATCCGGGACCGAATCAGGAACAGTATTGAAGCGGATGAAGACAGTAGAGTCACCGACCTGCATCTATGGTCTATCGGTCCGAATATCTTTTCCGTGATTATCGCCATTGTGGCCCACGATCCCGCAACTCCCGCGCAATACAAGGAGCGTATTCCCAAGAATCTCGGGGTTGTCCACGTCGCCATCGAGGTTCATGCATGCCCGTCAGGCGGCCGGGTGGAAGGAAAGTGAGTTCAGTGGGTTTTGCCGGTGGGGACAGTATTCTTCGGAATAAGCCGTAGGGTCATGGCTTGCCGGAGAAGTTGGGCTACGTTTCGCACGCGAAGTCGCCGCATCAGGTTAAACCGGTGGACTTCAACCGTCCGGACGCTGATGTTCAACTGTTCGCCGATTTCCCGGTTTGTGTGACCTTGGGCCACGAGACGAAGAATTTCCTTTTGCCGGGCAGTCAGCGAGAGCACTTCGCCGGGTCTTTCCTTGGAGTTGTTTCTGCTCTCTTGAGAAGCCGGTTTGGCGTTGGCCATAAGAGACTCGCGCGTGCTTTTTGCACTGAAGTTTTTAATAGGAGTTCTTATACGTTACCACAACTGGATTTTAGGAGACAACATTTTTTGGAACGGATATTCCTATTTGCCACATTGGCCTTCAAACATTTGAAGAGCCGGCCTTTCAGGACCACGCTCACGGTCGTCGGGGTTGCCGTTGGCGTGGCGGCTGCGTTGGCCATCTACCTGGCGAATCAAGCCGTCTTCGAATCATTTCAGCGAAGCGTCACGCGGGTTACCGGCGAGGCCACGATTCATCTCTCTGGGGCGGAACGTCGGCTCGATGAAACATTGGTCGAACGGATTCGCCTGCATCCTGACGTTCGGGCAATCCATCCGTATCTTTCACAATCCGTCACACTCGAAACGGGTGACGGGGCCGCCCGGGCCAGTATGGTGTGGGGACTGGACCTGTTGGAGGTACTCGGCAAGGAGACGGGCGTGCGACAATCCTCCGGTCGGGAGGAATACTCACTGGACCCCCTGCTCAGTCCGGATGCGATCTTTGTGGATCGTGAGTTGGCTGCCAGCTTGGGCGTGTCCGGAGGTGATCCCGTGACGGTCCACGTGGGGCCACGTCGATTCGAGGCGACCGTGAGCCGGCTCTTGACGTTTTCCGACGATGAAACACGATGGGATTCCATGGTCATCATGGATATTGCCGCCGCCCAGTTACAATTGGATCGACTCGGTCAACTTGATGGGGTGGACGTCGTGACTGCACCCGGCATTCCCGTGGACCACGTGATTCAGGAACTGCAAGCGCAGTTGGGGCCGTCCGTCCTGGTCAGTCGTCCGTCCCAACGCAACGCCCAGGTACAACGGATGCTTACCTCCTTTCAGTTGAACCTTACCACGCTCAGTATGGTCGGGCTCTTCGTCGGCACGTTCCTGGTCTACAACGCCGTGGGTTTTTCCGTTGTGCAGTATCGGCGGGAGATCGGGATCCTGCGAGCGATAGGCATGGTGCGGGGACACGTTGCCCTGTTGTTTCTGGGTGAAGCGATCATTGCCGGCACCGTGGGTGGAGGGCTGGGGTCCGTACTCGGCAGCGGGTTGGCGTATTGGCTCGTCGGACTCGAACGGGAAACGGTCTCCGAACTCTATGGCATTGCGACGCTGGGAGAACTGCCGCTCTCTATACCCGTGTTGCTGGGAGGATGCCTCTTGGGCATGGCGCTGTCCGTGTTCGGGGCGTTGGGCCCATGCCTGGAGGCGAGCCGGACCTCGCCGGCGTTGGCTATTGCGCCCGGACAATACGAAACCACGCGACATCATCATGGCCGATGGACTTCCCTGGCCGTGGGGGTGCTGGGCCTGGCCGGACTTCTTTCTTTGCCCGGTCCGGTCAACGGCCTTCCCGTGTTTGGATATGCCGCGGCGTTTTGTGTCCTGTTGGGATGCACGCTGCTCTCTCCTCTGGGCATTCACCTGCTGGG
>JAPPLK010000041.1 GCA_028819435.1 Nitrospira sp. | reverse complement strand
CGCCAGTGGCGCCTGCCTGGTCCTGGTCGGCGTGATGATTTACATCGATTCCCTGACACGTCTGACGAGTTTTCTCGAACGCAACGGGATCGGATGGTACATCGGACAGTAGGGACAACCCCCTGTGGTTGTCCGTCGGGGAGGGCACGCGATTCATGCGGGACGGCACGGGGGCCGTCCCCTACAAGGACGATAACGCCATGATTTTGTAGGAATACCCCCCTGTGGTTGTCCATCAGGGAAGGCTAGAGGCTATTAGCCGGATTATTTTCATCCAATTCCCAGTCCAATGGATTGTTTTGAATGTATTCACGAACATCATTCAGGGATTGTTCGCCTCTGATAACGTGGTCGTAAAAGGAGCGTTGCCATAGACGTTTTTTAAATGGTGGAAAGATGCCGGACTTCACCCTTTGAATATATTCATTGGTGGTCATGGTTTTGAACCATTGGATTATTTCCTGTAGGGGCGAACCTATGTGTTCGCCCTGTTTGCTTCGTTTGTCCGTTGTGCCTTGCTCCGTGGAATCCGGGCAGACACGCAGGTCTGCCCCTACAATGGCGATGATGCCGTGAACATGATTGGGCATGATCACGAATTCATCTAATTCGATATTCGGAAATTTATTTTTCGTTTCGTCCCACCAACGAACAATGATTTTTCCTGCCTCGTTCACAATCATGTGGCCTTCTACAATTTCGCCAAACAGACATTTTCGGTGTTGTGTGCAAATCGTCACGAAATAATATCCCGCCTGGGAATAATCGTAACGCTGTAACCTGTTTGATTTTCTGTGGTGCGCATTCATGTAGGGACAACCTCCTGTGGTTGTCCGTTTGGGAGGGCGCACGGTTCATGCGGGACGGCATCCTTCGACAAGCCCAGGAAAGGCTCCGGCCGTCCCTTACAACGGCAATTCTGTAGGGACAGGCCTCCGTGCCTGTCCGTCAATCTGGGTTCCCTATTGGCACCAGGTGCCGGGACGACACGTCACGGATGGGGTTATGGGAGGATTGGGTGCCAAGGTATTGGAAAGGGACGTGCTCGTGGTGCCGCACCAGGATCCCAGAGGGCAGTCGGTCATTGTTGATACGGGTTGCGAGCCCGGCGATGAGGCACCATTGATTGCAGTCGTCGCGGGAAAGAAAGCAGGTCTCGGCACTGGTTGTTTCAAGGGACCACGAGTTTGCAAGAAACCACGAGGTCTGGCTGCCGTCATCACGTTAGGTTGTTCTTTGTCAAGCGCCGCCAGCAACTTGAGGCCGTCCTCTCGCAATGTATGCCGGGGATGTTGTTGAACCAAGGTCATTGCCCAAGCCCGTGCCCATTCCCAGGCCATTAATTTCTGATACGTTTTGGCCAATTGCAGCTTGGCCTCGACGGCCTCCTCCGTGGAGGGATAGCGGTCGATAATTTTTTCGAACCGTCTGGCTGCGGCCAGGTACTGTTCTCTATTATAATAGAACGTTCCCACGAATAAATGGTTTTTGGCGAGAAGGTCTTCGCATTCTCTAATCTTGACCCGTGCCTCCGCTTCGTATTGGTTTGCAGGGAACTCGTCAATGAGTTCCCGAAATTCTTCACGAGCCTTTTTGACGGGCGTCATGTCCCGGTCAATCGTTTGAATCATTTTGAAATGGCTGAGCGCCAACCGGTATTGCGCGTACGGGGCCAGGATGTGCTTGCGATGCAGGTCCAGAAAATGTTGATATTCGACGATCGCTTCCGCGTATCCCTCTTGCTCATGAAATGATTCCGCTCGTTTCAAAATGACGTTGGGATCATAGTTCATTTCGATGGTATCCCCGACAAAAATCTGGGCATCGGTTCTGTCGGCCCCTGCAGTAGGGGCAGGCGCTTCATTGTCCGAGAACATCGAACAGCCCAAGGTAAGGCAACTGGTCAGGGCCACGACCAACGTCGCGACCCGGTGGCGAAGCACGTGCGGTATCTCCGTTGAACTCGTTGGAAGGTTCAATCTAAGCTGGCAGAATTACTTACCATAGCAGAGTGCCGACCGTTAAGACAAGATTCACGGAAAGGGGGGCGTGAGTAACGGTCAATGGCTCATTCCCATACCAGTCGAATTCGTGGGACCGGTTCGTACGTGCCGGAACGTCGAGTGACGAACGAGGAGGTGGCAACGCAATTTGCTCTTGAGGGCCGTGACGTCTTCAGGGTTACCGGGATACGGGCCCGGCATTGGAGTCAGGCCGGCGAAACCTGTTCGTACCTGGCTGAACGCGCGGCTCGACAAGCTTTGGAATCATCGGGGCTGTCGAGTGAAGCGGTGGATGCAATTCTGGTATCGACCACTTCTCCGGATACTCCGTTTCCGTCGACGGCATGTGCGCTTCAGGAACGGCTGGGCATGCGTCGCGTTGCGGCTTTTGATCTTGCGGCATCGTGCAGTGGATTTCTTTATGGCCTATCCATGGCCGATGCGTTTATCCGGTCAGGGCAATTTCGAAACTGTTTGGTGGTGGCGGCCGAGGTCAAATCCCGCTCCCTTCACAAATCCCAGCCTGCGAGTGGACTCCTCTTTGGCGATGGCGCCGGGGCGGCGGTGGTGACCCGGGAAGAATCATCGACTCGCAGTCCGGGTGTGGGGATTATGGCCGTTCGACTCTATTCGGACGGCGCCTGCCATGACCTGATCACGATTCCGGCAGGAGGGTCGAGGCATCCCATGAGTCAGGAAACCATTCGCAATCATCAACACAGTATTCAGTTGCAAGGCGGGGCGGTCTATCGCGTGGCTGTCAAGCGGTTGACGGAGGCGATCGAGGCGATTCTTCGTGAGACCGGGACGAGCCTGCCCGAGGTCAAACAGGTGATTACGCATCAGGCCAATGGTCGGATGCTTCACACCATCGCAAAACGTTTGGGCGTACATCAGGATCACATGGTCTCAATTGTTGACCGGGTCGGGAATACGTCGTCGGCCTCCTTGCCGATGGCCCTGGATTGGGCGCGCCGGCAAGGGAAATTTCAGGAGGGCGATCTGATTCTGCTTGGAGCGTTTGGCGGAGGATTGACGTGGGGTACGGCCTTGGTTCGATGGTGAAGGAACCTCTAATTTAATGCACTATCGGGCGCAGGGCTGCGTTGTGTCCTCGCTCAACCCTCACCTATCTCGATGATAAGCCTCGGGTTTCGCTGCGGGACGCCTTGCCCTGCATCCCGCTATCACAATAAATCAGAGGTTCCTAGGGAGTGCAGAGCCATTCCTGAGTTGACGAATGCTCAGTTTATGTCATAATGTCA
>JAPPLK010000090.1 GCA_028819435.1 Nitrospira sp. | reverse complement strand
CCCGACCCCGATCGGGGATCCAGGGGTTTTCTTTTTGCATGCGTAGCCGCGCCATCCCGGATCAAAGTCCGGGACATGCCTTATGGCGCTGTTTTGGCTGTTTTTGATATGCGTATTGCAAATGGTAGCAAAAGCGTCTACACTATCTTCGACAAGAACATCACAAGGTATCGCCATGACCAAAACGAAACAGATGCAAATTCGCCTGGAGCCGGAACTGAAAATCAAAGCCGAAGCCGTGCTCTCTCAACTTGGACTGAAACCCACAGAGTTTATCCGCATGGCGCTACGTCAACTGGTTATGCACAACGGGTTGCCGTTTGACGCCCGCATCCCCAATCCTGAAACCATCGCAGCCTTGGAAGAACCCACGAACAGTCTAAGGCGGTTTGGCTCTCCGGAGGAACTGTTCGCCGATCTTGAGGAGCGGAGTCACACCGGGTAGGGATGCGCGAGATTTCCTATACCAACCGTTTTCTCAAGGATTACAGACAGATCAAAAACCGGGGCTGGGATATTCAAAAACTTGAGGCGTTTATCGTAGCGCTGGCCAGTGGCCAGCCGTTGCCGCCGAGCGCCAGACCTCACAGACTGTCTGGGAAATACGCACGCGCTTGGGATGCCCATGTCGGTCCGGACTGGATTCTGATCTACGAGATCAGTGACGAGCACCTGATACTGCGCCGGACGGGAACACATGCAGATCTTTTTTGAAGGAGACCGCGCGGAGGGCATCGCACAGGTGATTCATGAGCATAAAAGCGAACAGTTGGCTACCAAGGCCGATCTGGCTCAACTGCAAGTCAAGGAACCTCTGATTAAGTGCACTATCGGGCGCAGGGCTGCGTTGTGTCCTCGCTCAACCCTCACCTATCTCCATGATAAGCTTCGGGTTTCGCTGCGGGACGCCTTGCCCTGCATCCCGCTATCACACTTAATCAGAGGTTCCTCAGGTTAATGACGTGGACCGCCGCATTAGCCGTCATCATCATCGCAGTACTCAAGCTGACGTGAGTCGGCGTAGTTGAGTCAGCAGCGCCGTTCTCCCTCTTTGTCATCTCCCCAATTTTCCTCTCTGCAAAAATTTCGTTCATAATGTCGTTGACATTACGTGTAACTCTTGCTACCTTTCGTTTACCTCTATCTCACACAGGGCGTCCCTTGTCGGGTCTCCTGTGAAATACAAGAACTGGGTCTGGTGATCGCGGGTAGCTCCCGCGCTCGGCAGATTGTTTTACCAACAGCAAATACATAGGGTCTCCCTTCAAGCACCTGTGGAGATAGAGGCAGGCCCGGCCTGTTGTGGCCGGATTCACTGTCTCTATCGAAAGGAGTGCTCTATGGATCTCTCTCGCCGGCTTTCATCGCCTTGGTCAATGGATGACATCGGAGGTCGAGGGTCGGGTTCAACGGTGTACCCGTCTCCCGTGCCGGGGGATGGATCCTCTTTCAATACAAATAATTTGCTTACTCAAGGGAGGTTTTCAATGCACACGCGAAACGTGATGATGTGGTGCGTAGTGTTTAGTGTGATGTTGCTTCTTGCCGGCTGCGGGGGGAATGGTGGTGGACCCACGGCGATGGAACCAATGGAACCAACCGAACCTACCACGCCGACTCCGCCAACGTGTATGGCCGATCCGGATGATCCAGATTGCACCGGACCGAGGCCGATGGAGGGGCCTACGGCGATGGTGATGGGGTTGACTGCCGCGATTGCTGATCCTGATGGAGATGGGGAGTTCCCGGAGGCCAATGAACTTGAAGGTCGTCCAGGCATGGATATTATGTCAGATGATGGCGGAAAGCTGACTGTAGATGGAGATGAATTGGAGAAGAACGATACCAACATCTTGAATGCGCAAGAGTTCCAACACATGATGGATGCCTCACGTGCTTCTCTTCGTGACTTTGATGTGAATGTGTATCAACGAATGAAGGACAGAAAGACAGACACTCTTACTGTGTACACAAATGTTGATGAAGCTATGGGTGAGGAATTTGATGAATACTATGCGGCTCTTGCTAGTAGGCTCTCAGCCGACGGAGCCACCGACGATTTTACCCGAGGAGTTAACGATGACCCTGCTGAAACCATTTACGGGACATTGACATTCGCCGCGAGTGGTGATGATGAAGGCAAAGGCTACAAACATATGATGGGTAGCAAAATCCCAACAGGTGCGGGGCAAAATCGTGAGATTGATCCCGATGATGATTTTACTGGAACATTCCGAGGCATTCCTGGCACCTATGCCTGTAGTGCTGATGGTCCCTGTACTTTAACAACCAACGACGATAATGAACTTAGGATTGAGGGTGCTTTGATGTTTACGCCAAGAAAAACGGTAAATGACACAGATGATAAACATATGATTAGTGGCGTTCATCCAGACGAGAATTACCTCGTCTTTGGCTATTGGCTGCAAGAGGGAACAGATCGTGCTGGGGATGCTACTTACGCAGTCAATGCGTTTTATGGGGGGAGTGAACCCATTGATGGGACTAGTTATGCCAATCTTTCAAATTTGGTCGGCCAAGCCACTTACAACGGAGAAGCTTCAGGCATGTATGCGAAGAAGGCACTCTCCGTTGGGGATGGGGGGGCTGTGGTCGGGACGCCGAGCGAGGCTGGACAGTTTACAGCCAGTGCAAGTTTGACGGCAAATTTTGGTGCTAATCCCAAAGTTGCGACAGGTGAAATTTTCATGATTACAGGTACGATTAGTAATTTCTTAGACGATAGCGGCACAGCCATTGATGGAAATTGGAGTTTGGCATTGAATGGCGATACAGGAAATATTGTAAGCGGTGGTGATGAGTTCGGCACCTTTAGTGGAGATACGGGTTCAGGTAGCAACAAAGGGATGTGGGAAGGGCAATTTTTTGGAATCCCTCGTGGCACGGATGGGACCACCGCCCTTACTGGAAATATGGACTACCCGACCAGTGCTGCAGGGAAATTCACTGGCCACTTTGAGAACGGCCACGTGATCGGGGCCTTTGGCGCAACCAAGAAGAAGTAAGTCAGGTTAGCCAAACATGAGTATGACACCACTGCTTGATGTTGGTCTGATCTCGCTGGGCCTTGGGGCTTCCGTCCATGTTGTCCCCATCTCCGCCCGGCATGGTGGGCCTGGGTGAGAGCAGGACGAGGGCTGAGTATGTCACCCATTCTCAGCCCTCTCCCACCATCCGATAGGCCAAGGCGCATCGAAGACACGCCTTTCATACCATACCTCCGCCCTCTTTGTCACTAGGCGATTGTCGGGTTACGCCGCCGGCGGCTAACCCGACCTACGAGGTCTA
>JAPPLK010000082.1 GCA_028819435.1 Nitrospira sp. | reverse complement strand
TAGGTGAGGGTTGAGCGAGGACACAACGCAGCCCTGCGCCCGATAGTGCAATAAATCAGAGGTTCCCTAAACCTTTCTCCCAGTCGTCGGTGGCCATGCGCGTGGCAAGGGTTGCCATGCGGGCAGAAGTGGCTTCTGTTTTAAAGGTATCACTGTCAATGAGTTCCCCGGCTGCGCGTTGCCAGTCTGCTTGTTCAACGGCGTCAAAGAATTGTTCAAATGCTTTTGTATTGTCGTACCCGTGCTGATACGCGAGTTCGATCATGACGCCCTTTCGGACTTCGCTGAGAGAATCCCATCGTTCTTCGCTAACCAAGGATCGAGCATCATGCTCGGCCCGTGCGAGATCTTCTTGAAGTAAACGCTCGGCTTGGTCAGGAGTCAATGTATCGGGAATGGGTGTGCCGTCAGCGAACGTGGTGCCGTTGTGAGTGAGGCTGTGTCCGTAGCCGATCGAGAAGCCGCCTCCGTCAGGATAGGGCGTGAGGCGCAAGTCTTCATGCCCCATGATTGAAGCGAGAAGTTGCGTTCGTCCTGTAGCGGCTTCTTCGGGAGGCCGAAAGGTGGGACGGTCAACGCCGGTGCCTTGGTAGACGGCCCCCGATTCCTGCTCGATGCCGGCTGGCGCGACGCCTTCGGCGAAAGGGGCAGCTGAAGAAAACCCGGAGTCGGGAATTCGTGCGTGAGAGGAGTCGGGTGTCGGTCTGTCCGGGGCAATGCCCGCTCCGGCACCAACGGGATCTCTGATGGTAGGCGGTGATTCACTCGCGTTCCCCATGCGAAGGCCAGCAGTGTCCTGCTCGATCCCGCTGGGAGAGATGCTTCCGGGCATGGGACTGCCGCCGCCGAACGCGGTGTTCGGACTCCGGGATTCAGGTATGCCGGCATCCAGCCTGTTGATACTGTGAAACGGGGGCGGTTCATCCACTGACGGTGTTTCGGCAGAGCCCTGGTAGAGCGCAGAACTGTCTTGGACCATGCCAGGAGGGCCGGAGAGCGATTGCATGGTATTAGAGAACGATTGCATGGCTTCTGCGCGGCCAGTGGTCCCGCCCAGAGAACCGGCGGCCTCCGGGGAGACAGTCCATGGCCCCTGAGTCAGGCTTTCGACGGTGTCGAGAGTTCCGGCGCGAACGCTTTGGAGGGTATCCAGCATTTGTCCGTGGTGGTGGAGGGGGCCATTCAGGTTGCGTTCCCCTTGTTGGACGCGTTGTGCGCCTTCGGATTCCTGTGATGCGGCGATGGCGTCGGCCACGTGGCTTTGATCCTGGTGAATCTGGTCAGTGGTTTCAAAAGAGAAGAATCCTTTGGCCGCCATGTCGAATTCGCCGATGACGGGATTATCTTCGTAAGATCCGCGAGGATCAGTGTGCATGGAATCAATGCTGCCTGCAGGAACAAAGTTCTCCGCGAGTTCACTGACGTTATTGCCCACAAGCGGCATGACTCCATGCTGACGCATGGTTTCGTCCATATGGAGAAGTCGCTGAGTGGCGGCATAGTTGCCGTCACTCACGTCATGGAGGAGTTGAAGAAACTGGTCGTGGGACATGCGTTCATTGTGGATGGCGTGATTTTTGATCGCGTCGATTCCATTGACGGTGATATTTTCCTTGAGCGCGACGGCCTGCTGGTGCCGCTCGCGGGCGTCTTCAAGTTCCATCGTGGATTGAGCATATTCTTTTTCATGGCCTTCTTGTTCGTGCAACGCATTGCGGACGGCAGAGACGAATTCTTTGCCCTCGGAGTCGATGATATTCTTGGAGTAAGCGAGGGCATAGTTGGCACTGGTGCGCACGGCGCTCCCGAACTCCTCACTCTGCAAGAACTTGTCGGTATAGTCCTGAATATCAGAGCGGGTCCGGCTTTCCTCGGAACCAACGTTGAGGCCTCCGGAACCCGCGCCGTCCGTGTAAATGCCGGCACCCACTCCCAGGGTGAAGCCGAGTTTGGCTTGCGCGGCGGCGGAGACGCCAGCTTTGTCGCTTTCAGAAAGATTTAGCGAATTGCGGTGAGAGAATTGTTCAACTGCGTGATTAACGGTTTTGGTGAATTGGTCATGAATGGAACTCTGGGACTCGGAGATATTCTCGCCAACGACGGTTTGCTCACCGGTCTTATCGGCGAGCGAAGCGACTTCTTCTCCAAGGTGGGTTGTGGATTCGATCCAGGCCTCCCGCGATTGCACAACCTGGCTGACGGCCCTGGTGAGATCCTGGGAGGTTTGGGCGGTCATTTCCTTGCCGAGATTGAAGTCTACAACCGCGTCGGATTCAATTTGTTTGAAGTAGGGTTGTCCCTCGGCGGTCCACGTGACAAAGTCGCCCTTGGGCGAAAGGGCAGAAGTTTGGATATTATTGTCCGGCGAGATACCGGCGACGGCAGGGCCGAAGCTACCATGCTCATTTGTTTCACGCCACTGGACCCCGCCCATTTCGCCTTCGCCTCGAGTAATCTGCTCGGCTGCATGGCCCACGGAGGTGTCATAGCCCTGCATGATACGGGAGACGGCCATGGCCGCGAGGGCTCCGGATCGGGAGACGAGCATCCAGGCGATGATCGGGAGAGAGGAGACGAGATAGCCCGACGTGGCGACCATGTCGCTGACGTACTCCGTGAGTTGCGTATTGGCCATGGCATTAAAGCCGTTTCCGTAGATACTGCTCAATTCCGTGAGGACACCCTTGGTGTAATACGAGATAAAGAAATTGAGGATGGCATAGAGCGGCGGCCAAAGATTGATCCAGAGCAGGGTCGTGACGTACGTGAACGGGACGGCGGTGGGCAAGATCAGGGCGGTCAGCGTGATAATGGGAAAGACGGCATAGAGAAATGCTTCGATCAGGGCCCGTAAGAGCGGCAATTTTTCCTCCGCGATCCGGCCCATGGTCTGATAGGTGGTGCGGCGCTCGTTTTCAGCCCATTGCCGGGCGTATTGAGTAGCGAAGGTCGCGTCATCCACCGAACGGGCCATTTTCAGGATCGCATTGCCCATGGTGTTGCTGAGTGAGCTTTGTAGCACAAGGGTCTCAGGAGTAATCGTCATGCCTGTGAGATAGAGGATCGCGGGGGGAAGATCATTCTTGTATTTGGTGAGTGCTGCGCTGACGGTACTGTTATTGGCGATGAACCCCCGGATGCCGGTACTCATGATGCCATCCGTGAGGGCCTGGAGGTCGGGCTGTAACGACCCGACGAACCCGGACCGGCAGGGGAGAATGCGTTGGACGCCGGTCGTGGTCACGTATTTGAACCGAGCCGCGTGTTGCGCCACGTTCGTGCCAAAGAAGGCAAGGAGGTCATTGGCTTCCAGCACGTCCTCCCAGGAAAACCGGCCGTGGCCGACGCCGTCGACAACGACGCACGAGGAGAAAAATTCCGTGAAATTCAGATACGTGCGTTCATCGGGAATGACCATCGTTCGCGAGGCCTCAAGCACCTTGTGGCCGAAGAGTAGGCCGTTCTGGGTGTAGCGGACCGCGTTCGGAACGGTAAAGACGGTTTCAAAGGTCCGTGAAAACCAGTCTCCGGTATAAGAAAAGAACCCGGCCGTAGCCGCAAGGCCGATGGGAACATTATTGACAACGGCCGAAGCCGAAGGCAGGACCCGGTCGGTGATGACGACGGTGGTTTTAGGAACGAGCAAGGCGAGATTGAGCACCAGGGCCATAATGAACCACTTCACGCCGGACATTACGTCTTGATTGATCGCACCCTTGATGAACAAGGTCAAGAACCCGAGGAAGAAGGCGGTCTGCACGGCGGCGATGTAATTGGCGTTACCGAAAATCGCGGCCACCGCCGTAAAGACCATCCGGAGAAAATCGCCGGAGCCGTAGGCAATCACTTCCCAGTTAATGGTTCATTGCCTCCTTAGCGTCCCCACCTGGCCGCCTGCATAAAGCCCTTACCTAAATTTGTCATGATTTCCTTCTCATACTCCCGAATCTGTTTGAGTAGCTCAAAATACTGTCCTGCCTTATCCTCGGTCTCCTTCGTCATCGCCGCGACGCCCCTGATGGCCACGCGCAAATCTTTCTCGAAATCTTCGACTTGTGGGGTGTCGGAAAGTTTGTCAGGGAGATTGAGGGCCTGAAATTCGACCATGCCGAGGACATTATTAAGCGATGTCAGCAAGATATTGCGCGCGAAGAGATTAGTATATTTGTCAGTCAGTTCAGTGACGTCAATGCTGCTGCCGGGCGCGTTAGGGAATGCTGCGCTGGCGGCCGTGAGGAAGCGATACAGCGGGATTTTGCTGGCCCCGATGAGGCCCGTCTCGGTCGGGGTCAACGCCGCATCGCCCCGGATTTTCGAAACGATGCTTTGAACCAAGATTCTGATCTTGCCATGAAGACCGTCACCCCAGGTAGCCGGATTGATAGATTGCCGGTCCGCATGAATGGTTTGGCAACCCATAGGCGTGGCGGTCGGTGACTGGCAGCGGTAGATAAGCAGTTGAACCGCCGCGTCTGATCCGTACATCAATGCGGCAATCATGTTTTCAAAGGCAGGGCTCGGAGTGCCGTCCTCATTGAGAGCCGCCGGAATGTGATTGAGGCCAGTAGGATCAGTGTCGCCGCCGCCGTCATCACGATAGATAACGGTACCGACCATATTCATGATGAGTTCGGCAAACTGCGTATCCGTGGTAAAGAAGAAGTTTTGCATGAGGACGAACCAAGTCAGGTTGCCCTTAGTGAATACGATTTGATCGTCCTCACCCCCGCCCGACGCTTCAGTGGCTTTGATACGACCCCCAGTCGTGCAGTAGTGATTGGCGGTGTTGTAGTCTTCGCCAGTCGTTTGCATGCGCTTGATCGTGCAATTCCCTTCTTTTTGACCAAAGAACTCAAGCGCACCGCCGACAAGCTTCGTCGCAGCCTCGCAAGAGTCCATGCCCATTGTGAGGTATTCATTGGCCCAGGACTGAATGTCTTCCATGATGCCGGACAATTGTGGGGAAACGATTTGAATCGCGAGCATGAACGCCAACGACACGGCGTTTTGTCCAATAGCGCGTAAAGCATCCACAAACTGGCTGGCGTTCATGACGGAGAAGCCACCGGTGTAAAGATCGATTCCCCCGCAGCCGGCAGAGAAGCGAGGCGTCTGAATAGTGAGAAAGCGGTAGGGCTGAGTGATGGGCGCGCGGTAGGAAATGCCGCCTAACGTGGCGTAGCGAGCAGACTGTGTTTCATAGATCCCCGGCCGCGTAGACGTATTGAAATTCTGGTTATTGAACCAGTCGTCCAGCTTGTCGCCAATGCCCGCTTCGGCGGGGTTAGGCTGGAAGAAGAGGAAAACAAGAAGAAAGAAGAGAAAGGGGTTCATTGGAAGCCTTAGAGTCCAATTAGACTTATTTGTTTTTGTCGTTTTTCATGTTGTCCGCCCCCCACAGGATCTTTTTGGCAAGCGTCGAGGCGTCGGTGAAGCCGTAGGACACGGGCAGGAGTTGATCCCTGACCGGGTCCACCAGGAAGACAGTCGGGACGACGTCCACCTGGAGCTTCGACGCTAAGAGGGCGTTGTGCTGGGGATCCGGAAACTCCGGTAATCCCTTACCGTCAAGTGACACAGGGAGTACGGAGAAGCCGTGCGCGTCGGCGAAGGTCTTCAGGATCGGCGCGAAACGTTGACAATAGGGACAATCGCCTCGCAGGAAGAAGACCAGGCCGTACCGGTCGGCAAGGGCGGTCAGATCGGTTGTCTCCTTGAGGAGCGCCGCCTGGTTCTTCGCGGAAATCGCCTCGGCCCGGACCGGATTGACGAGGGTATAGTCATACTCGGGGTTGCCCCAAATAGTTTGCTTGAACCCGATAGCGAATTGTTGAGCCTGCGCCTGAATGGCGGTGGTGAGCCGCAAGTACTCAAGGTAATTTTCCGGGGAGGGATGCAGGACCGCCCGAGCCAGGGCGTCCTCCCAGGCTTCACCCTGTTTTTGCAGGATCTCGCGCGGCGTGAGCGGCGCCGGCACCGGAAGAGGCGGAGAGGCCGGTTCTCGCTCCGGTTCTTGCTCTTCCGGTGACGGTGGCGTGGCCTTGTACCAATGCCGCCCACGGCCAGCCTCTTCGTCATAGGAGGGGAAGACTAAGGAGGAAGACTTCCCCAGGGAAGAGGGTGGCAAGCTGGAATCTTCGGCGTAGGCGAGAGCACCGAAGATGGAAACGAGGTAAAAGAACATGATGAGAGATACAGTTCTCCAGCGGAATTCTGAAAGAAGTAGCATAACGAAAAAGCACGTAAACTCGATGGCGAGAAGCGTGGGAATGATCATTGAAGCTCCTGATGCCGGTTTTCGATTTTGGTTTTAACGTCATCGACGGCATCGACGACAGCCGGCGTCGTTCCGGCGTTGGCTTCGGCTATGACATCGGCATGGTATTCACTGAGGTCCATGGCCTCAAAATCGACATTCGGGAGCTCCTGGAGCGTGAAGCCTGAGCAATCCGGATTTCTAGGACCGCCATAGGCTTTGCCAATCTGAGCGCGTCCCTGAACGACGACAATCCTGGCGAGCTTCGAGGGGAAGGTGCAATAGGATTTATAGTCCCTCCAGAGAATACAGAAGAAGAGAGCCCTGATGTCGCAATTTTTATAGCGGCCGACGTAGTGGGTGCGTTGCTCGTCGCGGTCGATGCGAAGTTCGCGTTCCACCGCGTTGCATTGAGCATTGCTGGGATTTTGGCAGCAGGTAAAGAAGCCAAAATTATTGTCTTTGCATCGTTTATTTTCTCCACGAAAGACTTCGAGGGTACTGGTGTCGAGGGTATCGGTCATTTCTTGAAGGACCGAGAGATAGGAGGCCGCTCGGGCGAAGCCCGCCGTAGAGGGCGTATGGGTCTGCCCAACGTCCGCCGTGCAGTTGCCATCCGGACAGATGAGTTGGCTGCCGCAGACGGAGACGGAGGCATTGGGTATATTGACGGAATCGCAACCGGTATAGGTTTGCGTAAGGGCAGTCATTCGAATCTCATTGGCCGGCTTATGTGTCAGGAGCGGATCTGTTTTTGGATCGACGATCTGGGTCGGCCGGGTGGTCCTGGCATTGGTGATGTATTGTGCATTGGGATCTGAGGCGGCATGAGATTGGGCCTGGCTTTGAAGGGTGGAACCGGCCGAGTAGTAATTCTTTTCAGGAATATTCGTGCCCTGGTAATTGGGCATGGTGTCGGGATCAAGATTTTGCGGGATATCGCGGATCATGGCATTTTCTTGAGCGGCGAAATTCTTGCCGTCTTGAATGGCATCGTCCATGCTGCTGGCGATGAGGACATTGGAATGAGCCGCGAAGACAAGGAGCCAAAGGATAAAGAACATGGCGATGTAAAATTTGGCGAAGAAGAAAATCATGATGGTCCTCCTTTGTGAGCAGCCAGCCAGTTGCGCGCTTTATGGCGTTCTTCCGGAGTTCCGATTCGAGTGACAAAGTTGAGAAAATAGGAGAGAGAAGCGGACCCGGTGGCGCGAACGTGTTTGACGGGGGCGCAGCTTGAAGGTGTGCACGGTTCAAGACGTTCAAGGGGGAGAATGAACGTCGGGACGCGAGACACATTAAAACGGGTGAACGTGGTCGGGTCGATGCTTACCCCGGCAAATCCCTCGGACGTGAGGTCGTGAAGTTTTTTCATGGTGGAGCCCCAGTCGTCATTAAGCAAGCCGCGAATGACGACAGCCGCCTTGAGTTGGTGGGCTTCGTGGAGAAGGCCGCGAATCTGACTATCAGGCATACCGAAGCTGATAAGGACTAAGGGCCTGATACGTTCGTCGAGGAAAGATGGCCGCGGCGCTTGAGGCGCCGCGGCGCGACCGACGTGCTCATCAATGAAGGGGTAGCCTTGTGAGAGGCCGCCTGGGAGCGTGAAATTAAAACCGCGCCTTGGTGCGTATGTATGACCAAGAGCGTCGGCAGTCGAACGTAAGTGCTCAGCGAGACTGCCATCCTGTAAGAGTTTTTGGGCGTCGTGAAGGGCGCGGTTCGTTTGTTGTCGCTGATGCTGTACGGCTGCCGGATCGGGGTCCTGGTAGACGGGTTGTGAGAACGCCGGTCCCGTCGGCACGGAGAGGAGAATGAAGAAGAGCTTCAATGAGGCCGAGGCACGTATGCCTCGGAATTCGCCGGACGCAAAGGAGTTCAGAACGCGCAGCATTTGCGTTTCCTCCAGATCAGGTAAGAGAAATCCTCGCCTTTATACGGATACTCACGGCCGGCGCCCCATAAGATTGAGGGTGCGCCGAAGCCGTAGCCTTGGTCAGTTTGTGGGGTTGGGAAAAGCATCTGCTGTTTATATTGCTTTTTCCGGAGGATCGGTTGTGGTCGCGGACCGCACATGGCGCCGCTTGTCGACGTGTCTTGAGCAATAAGCTGTCGGTGCATTTTGAAGACGTGCTTATGCACGATGGCGAGACTGGAATCGACGCCGCCGGTATGATTGGCGTGGTTGCCGGAGAGGGGATACACGGATCCTTGTGATCCGGAACACCAGAACATACTGTCGAGGCCAAAAGAATTGAGGCGAGCGGCGATGGTATCGGCAATACACGCGGCTTGAGCGATGCGGTTACTGAAGAGGATCGCCTCGGGATTCAGGATGAAGGTCAACTGGTCGTCATCCCACAAGGGATCGAGCTCGGACATATAGACGAGGTCGAACGGTTCGGAGGTAAAGCACATGACGGCCGTGAGCGCCATACCGAGCCAGGAAAGCGCGGGATACTGGAACCAGTGGATTTGATAGAAGGCATTGCCCTGTTCTCCACCTTGGCCTTCATGGTGGGTGCCGTGAGGTACATTGAGATCCGCAAGGATCGTACCGCCGAGGGTTGGTGAGCAGAAGGGAGTTCTCACGACTTCTGCGACCCTGGCAGGTTCCCAAAAAGCGAAGCCAATCCCAATTCGGATAAAAAGCGGCGGCGGCGCTGGGCAGGTGCAGAGCAGCGGCGGCGCGGAGTCGCCGTTATTGGGTTGTCCGAAGGCGATTTCGACAGGCCCGATATACATGGGAAAGAGGCAGAGCCAGCAGATATCCGTCATGGGATTCGGGAAGGTGCCATTGCACGGCGCCGCCCGGGCAACTTTCGGAGCGGATAGCAGGAGAACGAGGGCGACCAGGAAGATGAGTGCCGCGATGGGGAAGCCTCCGTCGCTAGCGGACCGGAATTTCTTCAACATGGAGTATGTGCTCCTTTTGCCTGACCGTCGCCGGCACGGCCTGGATTTCAAAACGATCAACGAGATACCCGCGCTGGTCGAAGTAAAGACGCCGATTGAGTTGTTCCGTGACTTTCGGATAATTCCCCTGGACGAGGATCAGTTTATGTTTCAGGGGATCCGAACAGTGGCGATTCAGCCACTTGACCTGGTCGGGGTCGTCTCCATCCGCGAAGCAAAGGATTTTCGTGAGTGACTGAAAGACCAGGGGATTGACACGGGTGCCCACCGGGTAGAGGACGTGGCCCTGGCCGTCGGTGATGTCCTCGGTGGTGACGAATTCCAGGCTGACGTCGTAAGCTCGGTAGGTCTGCGTTCGAGGAAGCGGGAGGCCCCGAGGCCGCGTGATGTACCGCTTGGAACGTTCGGTGAGCTTGCGGCGCTGTTTTTCAAGGAATCCGTCTTTCATGCGCTCCTTAAGACGCTCCTGGATCACGTCCAGGAGATTGCGCTCAGGGATCGCGTAGGAGGGGCCGATGGTCCCCAGGTCACGCGCGTGGCTAGAAGAGCCGATAAGCGCGGCCGATAATGCGATCGCGATGAACCAGGTCGATTTGTGCATAACGGCTGTCGAAACTGTCAGCATGTTCACTCCAGACGAAATAATAATCAGGAGGGATCTGCCCTTCGGTTCCGCGCGCCAGCGCGATCCCGTTTTCAGAACGAACTTTGGCTGAACCCAGCGGTTGATCATTGATAGAGAAAACCCGGCCGTCCCAGCGAACGACGTCTCCGGCTGTTCCCTTTACGTATTTAATGAACCAGCGATGCGGATAAAAATCATTGGGCGGCGGATGGAACGCAACGAACTCGTTCTTCGCGGGGCGGTGATACCTGATGATGAGGTAGACGTACCCGGGTAAACTATTGGTCGTATTGAAGCCGATCAGATAAAAGAACGAAAGCGCCCAAATTGCTGTAATGAAAAAGACGCCGGCGAACCCCCAGCGGAGTATGCGCTGAACCTGGAGCGGCGTCAGATTACAGGCCATCGGGCACCTGTAATTGACGTTCAATGTATCCGGTATAGTCGGGCACGTCGGACAGGACCGCCGGTGCGACCAGGAGATGGAGACGTTCCTTCTTGGCGAGCTGGCGAATCTCGAATTCGAGAGATTTCGAGAAAGTCGCGGCGGCTTCTTGTTGCTGTTCTTTGGTGAGATTGCGCGTAGCATAATTTTTGATATGGCGCTCGAGAATGTCCTGGATATTGACAACGCCGAATCGGACCGGAGGGTCTTTGCCGACGAAGTCAATAGCGATGACGAGCAGGGCGGCGAACGCGCCGGCCAAGAAGGCGAAACCAAGAAGTTTTGTGGTACTCATTGCGCTTGCCGGTATCGCTGTTGGGGCTTGTGGCGGTGGCGCCGCTGCTGCCGGCGCCCCTTGGGTTTCCTGTGTTTTTGTGGGTTCAGCAGTCATGGTGTCCTTTTCAATAGTGGGAGAGAACGTAAAAGAAGTCTTTAATGTAAATGGGTATGCGCCACGCGCCCGCCAGAAACGAAGTCAGTAAGCAGATTGTTGCGACCAGGACATAGACCGGCCACATAAAGACGGGAAGAAGTGGAATCTCGTGCCATTCTGGCGGCCGCGGCGTGCCGGTGTTATCGTTGTTGCTTTTCACTGAGTTCCTTGACTGCGTCCATGATGTTACGGCCATGGGCTAAGGCCGTTTGAATCGCCTCAACTTCATTGGCTTTCGTCGAAAACAGTTTCTCCGTAAGTGGATCCACAATGAAGCGGACAGGGACAAAGCCTTTCGGTGATTGGATCACCAATTCAGAATATTTACCTTGTAGCGTTTCGAGAGAACGCAGAAGGTCAACGCTGCCGTTGTGTTTATCCAGCCAGCCCTTCTCGGCCGCGAGCGCGAGCTCATCGGCTTTCTGCCGCAGGAAGAGTACATAATCGGAGTTGCTGAGTGCGGCTTCGGCGGTCGGCGAACTATGATAATCCGAGAGGCGCTGGGTGATGGTCATGAAGCTGCCGCCATGCTTGCGGGCCACACGGAATCCTTCCTGGATGAAGTCGCCGGCCTGTCCCTTGGACAAGAGCCGCCAAGCTTCGTCGATGATACAGAGCTTGCGCTGGGATTTATTCTTCGACAGGTACATGACTTGAGTGATCCGAAGCATGAGGATCAGCAGCACGACGCTTTGGAGGTCGGGTTTGGCATTGAGGGCATCGAGCTCGAGCACGACGAATTGATTGTCGAGGTCAACGGTCGCGGTCCCCTCGAAGTAGGCGCCATACATGCCGGTCTTCGTGAAGGACTGGAGCATGACGGCAAGATCCTTGGCTTGGCGCTGGAGGTCCGGGTCGTTTTCATTGAGGGTTTCAAGTGTCCCGACAATCCGCGTAATCGTGGCCGCGTTTTTGTGTTCCTCCCACGCATGCAAGATGGCGTTTTCCAGGAGCCCTTTCTGAACGGGTGTGAGGGGCGCGTCCGGAGAGGCCATCTGCGCGACGAGCATTTTGATGAGGGGAACCTGTTCGGCGAAATGTTTCGGGTCATCCGTGTTGATAAAGGAAAAAGGATTGAGCCGGATCTCGATGTGATCATCGCCGAAGTCGATGTAGGTGCCGTTGAGCAGCCGGCAGAGATTCCGGTAGCTGTGCCCGGCGTCGATGATAAAGACCCGGCCCCCGGCGCCAAGACAATTACAGACCCACTCCTGGGTGAGGAAGGATTTACCGGACCCGGAGGTGGCACAACACGCGAGATTGTAATTTCCCTGGGTATTATCGAAGGGATCGAAATAGGTAAGCTGCCCGCGCCGGCCGGTAAAGAGCATCATCGGGGTTTGTGTGCCTTTCCACTCGGCAATCCAGGGGGCGATATTGGTACAGGTCCAGGACAACCGGGTTTGGAAGTACCCGAACATTTTGAGCGCGCGTTTACATTCGGTATTGATCGCCATGGGTAAGGCCCCAAGGAGCGCGTGCAGGGGGCTGTAGCGGCTGCGTGACAGGAGCCAGCCAAAGGAATTGTAGAGTCCCCTGAGGGCCTGCTCGCAGTCCTGCTCGCGCCCCTGGGGCGTGAAGAGGAGAACCTGGTAGGACGCCTCGAGTAATTTATTGCCGTCCTCAACTTTCCGATTGACGTAATCCCAGTCGCGTTTTCTATCCTTCCACTGCGGGACGTATTTGGACGCCGGCGAGCCCACCATCTGAGTGGCCCGGGCAGTCTGCCGTTTGATCTTCCCTTTAATGTAGATTTGATCGGGAATATTGACGGTCATCGTAATGATAAAAGGGCAGGGAAGCCGAAGAATGTTATTCGTGGGGTCGCCGAGGAGCTTTGTATTGTTAAAACCCGCCCAATATTGCGGATACTGTTTGACGTGAAAAGGGAGCATGGTGTAGGCGGCATTGTTATGGACGAAGCTCCCGGCGCCGGCGTCGATGAGCAAGGCCGTGTCACCATCGACGATCTGGGCATTGAGGAGATTGTCGGGGTCGTAGGTGAGTGCCGGCCGTGGCTCATGCGTGGGATTCAGGATACTGCTCATGATGTTGATGAAGCGCTCAGGGTGGAGACTGACGGAATCCATGCGCGCGGATTTCAACGTGCCCTGGATGGCTTCCCGCGTCTTCAAGAGGTAGCTGAGATCATCTTCGGAAAGATCGTGATTACCGGGCATCGTGTAGGAGATGATGAGGTGAAAATTGCGGACCAGGAACGCCTGGTCCTGGAACAGGGAATCCCACTTCCCTTTGAGGAAATAATCGAGACGGTTTTGGGCGAGCGTGGCAAAGATACGATGATTGGACGTGTCGGTGCTATGTTTCTTAAGATCAAACCAGGGCTGGAGGATCCCGTCGATATTATTGTCCGCAATCAGGGAGATTTGAATGAGCGCGTCTGACCGGTGCTGCTGCACAAAGAACTGATTGAGGATTTTCAGCTCATTGACCCCGAGGCCCGTGGCAGGGTTCACGTAGAGCATGAACCCGACGGTGTCGTGGTTGTAATAGAGATTGGTTTCGGGGTCATGGGCTTCATACGGAAACACGGTGGCAAGGGGGTAGCGCTCCGAAAGAGCGCGGAACTGGGCCGCGGTTGGGAGGGCCTGTCCGTTTTGCCATGCGACGCCAGGCGGGGCGTCGCTCAAGAGCGACATCTTGACGACGTTGGTGAACCGGTCGATGGCGGCCTTTAATTTTTGAAATGGACTTATCTGGGTATCACCCATTGGGATTCCTCCAGGCGGATATAGACGTACCCGCCGGCGTGAAGATCTTTTTGTTTGTCCTCCCAAGGCGTGAGGAGAATTCTGAGGAGTTGTGGCCGGGTCAGGAACGGCTCACCAAAGCCATCGTCCTTTGGCGAAGACGCCATATCCGGCGTGGTGAGGATGACGTGGCCGGGAGGGTCAGGCGTGGAAATCGCGTGAGAGTCCTGCCCCGCGTCGCCCCGGGTCTGATCGTAAGTTTCTGAAACCGATTGACAGGCGGCGTCCGGGAAATCCCCGCAGGTGTACGTCGGCCCACAAGCCGCCATGCCGGCGAAGACGCTGAGAAGGAGAAGTTTCATAAGGGGTCTTCTTCCTCACGAGTATTGTGAAGGATGGGTTGATCGAGCGAAACGCCTTCCTGGAGGATGGCTTCGCCTTCGCGGTTCGCGGCGATTTCGATAATCGGGTAGATTTCATTCGCACGCTGGAGATAATAGTCGGCAATTTTCTCGAGCGCAGTGGAGATTCCGGCGCCCGCCCCAGCTTGAAGAACGCGGTTGGGATTGACGGTCGCCACGGCCCCGAGTGGACTGGTTGCGAGTTGCTGGGACTGCTGCTGGAGCGTTCTTCCGAAGCCGGAAGCGAGACCCGCCAGGAGCGAGCGCGCAATGAGGGAGCCTTGTTTGGAGATAAGGCGTCCTCGCATACCAGCCTTCCCATCCTCACCGGTGATATAACCCTTCACTTGAGTTTCGATGGTGTTGCCATTGAGGAGCACGCAGGAGATTCTCTCAAGTTGGATGTGAGCGCGCTCGCTGGATATTTCGCCGTGGGCTGAGGCCACGACGTGGCAGCTTGACACGTTCGAATGAAAGAAATTGGGAAGCGTGCCATCAGTCATCACCCTAAGGAGAACGGGAATAGGATTGGCATTGGCGGCGCCCCCGGTGGGGGCGTCGACCCCGGAGAGGAGACGGACTGAGGCAAAGCTTCCCGCGGGAATATATTGCTTGACGTTCTTGGCATCGCCGTTCCCGGTTGGGTGATTCCCTACGGTGAACATGTGAATCTCGCCGGTTTGTTGCTGGGGGGACGTTTTGTCAGGCTGGCCGTCGAAGTCCTGGACCGGTGTGATCAAGCGCGTGCCCTGTCCCGGTGGCAAGGGGCTGGGGAAGGCCGGTATCGCCGGAAGAGGTGGATTGACCGTCGATGGCTCGGGCGTCTTTAACAGCGTAAGAGGATCGGGAAGTTTGGGTTTCAGGTCGGGCATTGGGAGAGCAGCTTCTTCCGGCGCCGGCTCTCCCGGCTTCTCTTGCGATTGGTTGGCAAGAGCACCGACGTCGATGCCAAGTTCAGCGAGGCTGGCCTGAATGTTCCTCATGGCCGTTGTCACGTCACGGTTTTTATTTTCAAGCTCCGCAATCTTCTCTTCCGATTTGGCAATCCAGGTTTCCTCAGCCGAGACAGCCTTCTTGGTCCGGAAACTTTTGGTGACTTCGGCTGCTTTTTCGCGCTGTTTTTCGCGGAGGGAAGGCTCATCTTTATTGGGGTCGGTGAACCAAAGGCCGAAGACAAGGAGGCCGACCAGGCCGACGCCCGCGCCGCCAGCCACCAGCATTTGTTTACGTTTTGTTTCGTTGGCACCCAGGAGTTTCATGGTTTGGTCCTCATGGCATTGTCGCGAACAATATAGAGCGACGTGGATGTTCCCGCAGGGAGTATGAAGTGGCGGAGGGCGACCGCTCGGGTATCGGGAATGAAGGCAAGAAATTCCTGTTCATGGAAGGTGAGCGGCTGGCTGGTAAGATTCTCGATTTCATAGACTTGGCCGATGAAGCGAGAGCCGGTATAGGTGTTGGTGTGGACGATACGGGTTTCCTCCCAGAGCGGCACAGGGACGTCGCGTGTGTCTTTCGTGAACCCCTTGGTCTCCCGGTCGAGCGCCATGGCGAGCATGAGGCGCTTGATTTCCTGGACGTAGGAGAAAGACTGTCGTCCGGTTTGGTGCGGATTCGTCTGGCGCGCCGGCAACTCGGGGTTCAGAAGAATCGTTTCAGATGGGACGTCGCGTTGCTGGGCGATGATCGTATACGTGCCACCGGCACCGTCACGGACGAAGAAGCTCATGGTCGCCGGCGCGCCGGCCACGGGTTTGATAAAGATATCACCTTGTGCCTCATCGGGCTGGACCCATAACGTCCCGGACGGTGCCCAGACCTTTTCCAGGCGTTGGCTGCCGGCGACTGTAACCCGGGTAAGTTCACGTGACGAGATAATGGCGGTGACACTGGCACCGTCACGGACCGTGAAATTCTGAATGCCGGCTGCTGCGCCAGGAAAGAGCAGAAAAGTAGAGAGACAGAGAAGGACAAGATGAATCATTAGAGGGTCACTTCCTCATCTTCCTTGGTTTCAATGGGCTTGAGTTCTTCCCCCGGCCCTTTTTCGAGTTCCTGGAATTTCACCAGGTAGAATGAGCCGTTTCGGTAGGCGTAGGCGAATTGGTAGTACTTCTGTTTGCGTGAGACGATTTTTTGCCCAATCATACTCACGAGCTCGCCATTGATAGTGGCAGTCAATTTGACGACGTGGATGCCCATGGGATAGAACACGGAGCCGATCAGGTGGCGTCGGACGCGATCGGCTTGCGCATGGAATTCGGCTTTGAGGTGTGCGTAAGCCGCGGGGTCAACGTGTCGAAGGACGGAGTCGAATTGAGCCGTAACGTTGTCGTCGTGGTAGGTGAGCAGTAGCTGACTGAGATAGTGGGTCATCTGCTCGACGTAGGCGGGGCTGACCTCGCTCTTGTGGATGGAAAACGGTTTGACGAGATCAGGAGGAACAACGATGGTCTTTTCCGTGAGATCAGCGGTGAAGAGAAAGAGCGCTTGAAGGAGATTCGTCACGAGGAGGACGCCGGCAACGAGCATCCAGACGGCGGTTTTATAGTTGGCGCTGGTGAGCGCTGAAAGGTATTTTTCCTTATTCACCGTCCGAGGAATTCCCGTGCATAGGATGGCAGATAGGGGGAAAGCCATAAAGAAGATGGGGTGTACCAGTACAGGATACGAGGCAAGAGTCCTTTGCCCCCTTCCTCTTTGATCTGCGCGTAGAGTCGTCCGAAGACCATGGCCGCCACGACGCCGAGAACCGTCGAGCCCAGAAGCATGCCGCCCAGGACCCATAGCATCGCAAAATACGCGCGGTCGGCTTCCCACATGAAAAATAGTTGGGGAGCGTCGAGGTTCCGGCCAATCCAGTAATCTTCCATGTTCTCGTTATCCATGACTAGATCGTCGCGCTGCTGAACAGGTTATTGATCAACGTGGGACCAAGTGTCCCGAAGACGGCGAGCACGACACCCATCAAGGCCGGAATGGGTTTGCCGGTGGCGGCCCCGACGCCGAGGCCCATGAGGCCGCCGACGATGGCAATGGCGCGGCCGAGATACCCGGTGGCGGCTTCATAGAAGAAGTTATACAGGTCTTCAAAGTCGGCCCCCGTCGTAGCCGCAATGGCGGTGGCAGGGACGAGGAAGAAGAACAGAAAAATGAAAAAACAGTAAAGGTGGATGGCTTTCATGGCATTACTCCTTGATGAAAGGTGGCGATTGAAGCCGAAGCCGTTCGAGGGTGTGATAGATTTCAACGCGCCGGTTCTGTTGCTGTCCGGTGGGGGTGTTCCCCTCGGTTTTGTCGCAGCATGATCCCCGCCCTCCGGCGAAGAGCTTGCCCGGGTCGTGTCCGGTTTGTGCAAAAAAGGCTTTGACGACCCGCGCTCGCTTGTAGGACAAGCGTGCATTGGCATTGTCGTCACCGGCACGGTCGGAGTAGCCAACAAACAAGAGTTGTTTGTCGCGGACTAAAGGGAGAAGATCGATTAAAACAATCTTCTCTGAGGGCAGGAGTTCGGTACTGTTCGAGGAGAAATAAACGGACGCCAGGAGCTTGGCCCTAGGCTTCCGTTTTGGAACTGAACGATCTGAATCTTGAGCAGAGTTTTGCTGGGGATAGTCAGGCAGTGCATGCCGGGATCCAGGCTCTGACGGGTTGGCGAGAAGGGGTTCGAGTGTCGATGTAATTTCCTGGAGCCGGATCGCAATGTTTTCATGTTCTGCCAGGTGTGCTTCCGTCTCTAGTGGGTCATGCTGAGCCATGAGTGGCGACATTGAAGGTCCGCCAGGAGGAGCGACAGGTGCCCGGGAGGCCGGCGCGCGAGGCGTTTTTGTGGAAGTGATGACGCAGGGGTAAAGATGACTGTTTGTGCGGCACAACACCCGTTGATTGCGAGCGAAGGACGGCGGTTGACGCGAATTGCCCTCTAGTGTGACGGAACCCGGCGTGAGAGGAACGAGAGGTGCTGAACACCCGGACAACCAGAAAGCAGCGGTGATGGCGAGGATTATGAACATGGCAGCGAATGAAAAATATTAGACCTAACAGTATAGTATTGTAAATAATACGAAAACAGCACAATGTCAAGAATTTATTGTGCCGAGAGTAACGGGTTGAGAGCCAAGTTCTGATCGAAGGAAGACTCTCGACGTCCGTGAAGAGATTGAATATTTTCGTTTCCACTGTTACGGGACGGGGAGGGAAGGAAGCGGCCGTCGCAGTGAAGGTCAGGAAAAAGAGGAAGGACTCGAAGAGAGAACCGCAAAACCTCGCGCGAAAGCGAGGTCGTTGGCGGCCGCGTAGGTGGGCCAGATCAAACCCTGCACGGTACTGATCGAATCAAAGCGGTAGCCCGGAAGCTGCCCAACGTTCGCATCGGCAAGGCCAAGATGCACGTGCCAGGCCTGTGCTGGGCCATCAAAAAGCAGCGCCAGTTTGAAACGTACTTCACCACGCATTTCTATTTACGCGGGAATCTTCTGCTGACCAGGGAAGACAAAATCGAAGAAGACGAACTGAGCACCCTCATCAGGCAATACCTCCCCGATTCTTAAACTCCAGTTCTTTCATGATTGCCTGGCACAATGACGACACACCGCTTATTGCCTTGGAGAAAGAAGTCTGTAAGTTGGTTTAGAAAGTCTAAAACTTCGACATATTGCTGGCGGAGCCTGGCTTCGGCATCTGGTGAATTAAACTTCACGCCATGAACAATGTCACCACTTACGATAAGAAGATTTGGTGGCTCTATGTCCAGACCTCCGCTGGCTGTATATCTGTCGCGATCTCTTGCCAAAGAGTCGATGAGCACCCCATTGCGAATAGGATTCGCAGGGTCACTATGCAGGTCTGAGATATGTAATACACTTAGTTTCAAGAAGCCTCTGTTCCTTCGTTGAGGATAGAAAGATACTGCTCATAGACGAACAGCCGGTCACGGCGCTTGCCGGTGATCTCCCGGGCAATCCCGTGTTCTACGAGTAGTTCCATTGCTGAAGCGGCCGTCTGAAAGGATAACCTAGTCGCGCGGCACACGACGGGCAGCGATAAAATCGGCTGTGCCTTGAGTGCGTCGTGTACGCGCAACGCTGACCCGGTTCTCCGGCCTCCGGCTGCTTCGACCCGGTTGTGATCTTCCTGGAACATCCGGGAGAGGCGTTGAGCGGTCGAAACCGCGCCCTCGGCTGTCAGCTTCACTCCTTCGAGGAAGAAGGTGAGCCATGACTCCCAATCGCCGGTGAGGCGCACGTGATTCAACAGGTCATAGTAGGGCCCCCTGTGTTGTTTGAAATACAGGCTCAGGTACAGGAGCGGTTGGCGCAATATGCCGGCGTGGCACAGCAGCAACGTAATGAGTAATCGTCCTACGCGTCCATTTCCATCCAGAAAGGGATGGATGGTCTCGAACTGCACGTGTGCAAGTCCCGCTCTTAGCAGTGCGGGCAATCCGTCGGTCTCGGCGTGCAGGAAGTTTTCGAACGAAGTCATGCAGTCCGGTACGGTGGTGTGTGGCGGTGGAACAAAAACGGCATTGCCGGGTCGTGTTCCGCCGATCCAGTTCTGCGAGCGGCGAAATTCGCCGGGTGCTTTGGTGTTGCCTCGTCCGCTCGACAACAGCACACCATGTATCTCGCGGATCAAGCGATTCGATAGAGAAAAATTTTCCCGCAGGCGGCGCAGCCCGTGTTCAAGGGCAGCCACGTAGTTCGAGACTTCGCGCACATCGTCAAGCGGAACCCCTGGTGCTTCATCGAGTTCAAAGAGCAAGAGGTCAGATAACGACGACTGCGTGCCCTCGATCTGAGAAGAAAGCACTGCTTCTTTACGTACGTATGCATACAGAAAAAGTGTCTCATCCGGCAGAAGTGTGGCCACGCCGTCGAGGCGACCCAAAGCAAGCACCGCCGTTTCGAACATCTGTTGCAGCGAGCCGTCCATAACCAGATTGGGTTTTGGCGGCAGTAGTGCCGGCACAAAGGCGCGAATGTGCTCACCGCCGATGGTTGTTACCTCATATCTGCCGCTTTCCCCGCGTTGCATGCCAGACAGTTCCTATTCAGAGTTTTGCAATAAAAAATCCTACTATTTAAATTTAATCTATAAATTACAATAGCGAGGGAATTCAGCACAAGTGTAGGGGGGGGATTCGCGCCGCTACAATCGTCCAACGGCCCGCGCGGCTATTCCGAATAATCGAGGGTCAGTTCGTGGTGGTTCGTGAGCCGGAGTCGTGCGAGACGGGCATCGGCAACGTTGTGCAACCTGGACCAAAGGACTTTGGCCAGGGTGGGTAGGGTAACCGGCTGATCGGCAAATTCCTGGAGTTGCGACACATTTGTGCCTGCGAGGTTGTTGAGGATCTGCTCTTGGACCTGCTCATCCAATGCTGCGATATTCGTGACGCGACCCGTGACGGGGTCGATCGGGCCTCGAATCATGACGTCCAGGATAAGGGGCCACGTTTCTACGTGGGAAGCATCGCCGTCTCGCCGCACCGTCAGGGCATACCGGCGAGTCAGCCGCGCCTCGGTCGGTTCCGTATTGTCCTGCGAGGTCGAGTCATTTGCTTGAGAGAGTTCGACCCACAGGTTTTCTCCTTCACAAAGCCGTATCGATTCGATATCCCGTGTTTCGGGGCGCTCGCGAAATTTTCTCCACAACACCAGGGCAAGATTTTCAGTGGTGGGCACGAGCCGTTCAAAGTAGGGCATATCGAAATTGAGGTGTTTGTGGTCGAATTCTTCGAGCACGTCCGTCACGATGTGTTTCAAGTCGTACAAATTGATGATCATGCCGGTGACGGGATCGACCTGTCCGCCAAGGGTTACTTCAAGCAGGTAATTGTGTCCATGCTCCTGGAAACAGGGACCGAAGACCCGTCTGTTGCGCTCCTCGTCCCACTCGTCTTTGAAATACCGGTGGGACGCGGAAAATTCTATGCGTTTCGTGAGGGTCGATCGTGCCATACTCGAATGAACGACAAGGGATTATGGATTATAAGAAAAAGGCCAGGAGTTCCGCCGAGAGGCAAGAATCCTGGCCTTATTGAACTCCGAGAGGCTGCGATCAGGTGCTGAAGGAACTCCCGCAACCGCACGTGCTTTTCGCTTGCGGGTTCTTGATAGCAAACCCGGAGCCTTGCAGGCTGTCGACGTAATCGACTTCCGCGCCGCTCAGCATGGGGGCGCTTTGCGAATCCACAATGACTTTGACGTCGCCTTTTTCAATCACCGTGTCGTCGTCGTCCATTTTGGATTCAAAGGACATCCCATATTGGTAGCCGCTGCAACCGCCGCCCTTCACGTAGATCCGCAGTCCGATGACTTCCTCTTCCTCATCGTGGATCAATTCTTTGATTTTCTCTTCGGCAATTGGGGTAATTGTAACCATGAATCCCTCCGATCAAATATGAAATGAACAGGTATCGTGTTTTCCGGATTCCCGAAAATCCAGGATAGTTTCCTCTTGCACATGAATAATAACCACCCCCCTGACGGTTGTCAATTTCCGTCAAAGGAAAAATATGAAAAACATTCAGGCGTGCAGGTCTTTCAGCCACTCTTCCCTCATATTGGATGGGACGTTCGCCTCTGCGCGGTAGTTCTCATGGGTAATCCGGATGCCGGCAGCAGCCCCGTCGTCTGCAAGCGCGTTCACAAAGAGCGGCGGAACCGCAAACCGCACAAAATGGACCGCGCTGATTTTGTCTTCCTTGCTGTGCCCGGCTTCGAAGTCGGCAAACACGGCTTGAGCCCCGACCGTGAGCGCCAGGGTGTCCGGCCGATCGAATTGCTGGAAGGAGTCGAGGATCTCCTTGATGCGCTCCTGGGTCGTAATCTCGATCATCACGGTGGCACTGAGTTCGCCTGGTTCGGGCAGCAGGGCGTTGTACACGTCAAACTCATCCTGAATTTTCGACGGATCGAAAATGCGTTCGGCGCGAACCATTTCCTGAATTTGAAACAGCAGCGTACGCCGATTCTCAAAAACCAGCGTGACCAAGGGGCCGACCTCGATCCGGCGTCGTTTTTTGAGGGCGATAATCTCCCGTCGAAACGTCGCACGTTGGGCTTCGTAGTCCTCGTGGGAGAGAAGATCGGATGGGGTCAACGGGTTCATGATGGGAGGTCGTATGCGTCGCGAACGATTTGAATGGGATGCCGGGTTCCGTGTTTCGACAATGTCGCTCCCGCCTGATCGAGTTGCAGGGCTGAAAGAGGGCAATCCGACGCCACCAGGTCGGGCTCGCAATCGGAAACTGAGCGGACGGCCTTCTGTGCGATCTTCATGGACTGATCGAAAAATTCCACCTTGGCGCTCCATGAACCGTCGTGGCCGGAACATTTTTCAATCACCTCGACATGGGCACCCGTGAGTTCCATGAGTTCCTTCGATTTGAATCCGATGTTCTGGTCGCGCAAATGACAGGGCACCTGATACGCGATGCGCCGTGACGTCTGCCTGAACTCCGTGGACAACGCCCCGTCTTTTTTGAGCCGCATCAGATATTCACAGACGTCGAACGTGCGTTCGGCCAATAAAGCCATGTCCCGCGTCGGCACCAGATACGGATATTCCCTTTTGAACATGAGACTGCAACTGGGGGTGGGGACGACGAGATCATACCCTTGCCGGAGGTACGGCAGAAACAATTGTAAATGGTGCGCGGCGGTCTGCGACATGGTTTCGGTATCGCCGAGATCAAAGGACGGCATACTGCAACAGCGTTGGCCCTCGGGCACGACGACCTCCACGTGATTCTTGACGAGAACCTGTACCGTGGCTTTTCCGATATCAGTGGCCTGGTAATTCACCAGGCAACTCGGAAACACGACGACCTTATGCTTGGGGACCGCTGGTTGCAACGTCGAACCTCGTGTGCGCCACCACGCGGGAAAGTTTTCCCGGGAAAAGGCGAGCACGCGCCGGTCCCGGTGCAGGCCGATGATTGCCTCCAACAGGTTCCGGATCCACGGCGTCGAGAGCGCCCGGTTGGTCAGCGAGGCCGTCATGCTTCCCAATTTCCCGATCAGGTCCGTTTTGATCAGCAGGCGATCGCGCCAGGACGCGCCCTGTTCCTTGACTCGCTGCTTTTTCCACGAGGCCATGAGTCGCGGGAAATCGATTTGGTAGTCATGGGGCGGCGTGTACGGGCAGTGGTTGTAACAGAGCTTGCAGTAATAACATTCCTTTTCAACCTGTTCGTAATCCGAGGCGGTCAACAGGGAGACGTCGCTCTCGTACTCGTCGATCCGTTCCAGGAGCGTGTTGAAGGACGGACACAGGTTGAAACACCGGCGACAGCCGTCGCACACGTCGAAGATCCGATTCGTCTCCCGAACGAGATCGTCGCGCGTCCAGTCAGGGGAAATGAGATGAAGGTGTTTCAATGAAGAGCGTGAGGTTCCGACCACGTGAGGCGGAGTCGTACGAAACGCCGACTCCGCTCCATGGTGGTGTGGCAAGGATTATGCGTTGTTCAAAGATTCCAGCCCCTTGGTGAAACGGTTGGCGTGGGAGCGTTCCGCCTTGGCCAAGGTCTCGAACCATTCCGCCAATTCTTCAAAACCTTCTTCCCGTGCGGTTTTGGCCATACCCGGGTACATTTGCGTGTACTCATACGTTTCGCCTTCAATGGCTGCCTTGAGGTTCGATTCGGTGTTCCCGATGGGTTCACCCGTCGCGGGATCCCCGACTTCCTTCAGAAAATCCAGGTGACCGAAAGCGTGGCCGGTTTCGGCTTCTGAAGTGTCACGGAACAATCCGCCGACGTCCGGGTACCCTTCAATATCGGCGCGACGCGCAAAATACAGGTAACGGCGATTGGCCTGAGATTCTCCGGCAAAAGCCGCTTTCAGATTGTCATGACTTTGTGTGCCCTTGAGACTCTTGCTCATAAGATCCTCTTTTGTAAGAAATGGTGAAATGAAATGAACCGGAGCCGGAAACGGCTGACCGATTCGAACAATGGTCATTCAATCTCGATATTGTATTGCGCGTAGGGGTCGGCCCGCGCATGTCCTGAACTTGTCGAAGGATGCCGGCCCTCTTTCCTTACATGACCAGGCTGAACGATCTGGTATACCCCACGGAGATGCCGACTTCGTCAACGTCGAACGTGCTTAGCACATAGGCAGTCTTTGCTGTTGCCCCATCACCGCTGACGCGGTCCATGCTCCAACTGGAATATTGGATGCGTACGTCAACGCGATTCTTACTGCTCCCGAATTCCAGACCGCCGCCGATGAGCCAAGGCGTTGCGTCACGTTTTTTGCGGGTCACGCCGCGAATCGCCTCCTCACCAACCCCGAAATTGTCAATGGCGACTTCAAAAGTCGCATCCAGCCATTGCACTCCGGAAATCAGGTACACCGAGCGGCCTTCGCCCAGGAAGGCAAATCCCTGGGGCACGTACCCCAGGCGCGCATTAAACCCGAGGCTGTGGTTCTTGTTCACTTTCCATGCTCCGGGGAAGACGTGTTCTGCCGGAATGGGTCTTTCGTGACCCGTGTATGTTCCTTCCATAAACCCTTGCACGGCATTGGAGTAGACTGCACCTTCAAGCTCGCCGGAGAGATAGGCCCGGTCGGACAGGAACACGCGATACCCCAGGTTTGCTGAGAACGCGTTGAACCCGTCACGTGCGCGATCCGACCCTGCAACCTCACTGCCATCCGGATATGAGGGGAGAACTCCTGTGTTGTAGCGGACGTTTTTGACAAACTCTGCCTCGGCGAGTTCGTGGCCGAAGCGAACCCCGGCAAACAAGCCTTCCGTGTCGTTTGCCCACGCGCTCGGCGCGAAAACTGCCCACGACGTCGCAAGAAGGAAGAAAAAGAGACGATGTTGACGATGAGACTGCATCATGTCAAAGCATGACGAAACTGTGACGATCCTTCCTGTGCACCATCCGTTTAAAACAGGCCGGAAGCGTGCCCGGACGAGGCCATGAAGAACAACATGGGAATAGACAGCATCGTGTTGGTCCGTGAAGCCATGAGGGCCATGCGCGCTGACTGTTTCTTCTCATCAGCCGAAGCCCCTTTGAGTCCCAGCACTTTCTTCTGGTTGGGCCAGATAATGCCCCACACGTTGAAGAGCATAATGGTGCCCAGCCACGCCCCCATCCCGATGACGGCATCCTGGCCCTGCAGGGCGAAGGCCGAACCGAAACGGCCCTGATTCATCAGGAGAACCGCTCCGAACAACCACGTGGCCAAGGCGCCCCAACGGAACCACCAGAGCGCATTCGGGACTAGGTGTTGAAAGGCCTCCGCCTTGGTCTCCGGGGTCACTTTTCCCAGGAAGGGAACTTGAATGAAATTGAAATAATACAAAATACCGATCCAGGTGATGCCCGCCAGAAAATGTCCCCAGGCTAATAAGGTTTCCATGGTCTATCCTCTTTGGGTTGAGTTCAAGTCAGTGGAAAGTCCGTAGAAAACTAGACAAGCATTTTCACCACAAAATACAGAACGACGGTCAGCACGAATCCGGCGGTGATCGTTCCGGGGATCGAGTCGAGTGGATTCATGATGTCCTCCTTTGTATTGGGCGATTCTCGCGAAGGAGAGTGGGTTTTCTCCGTCTCAGCGGCGATGAACTATCAGCCATCCTGGTCGGGAAATACCCTATCCTATTCCATGGCCAGACTGCAAGAGAGAGGGCTCCGTATCCGCCCTTCTTTGTACGAGTCATGGGCCATTCCCACGGGACGGCATCCTTCGATTTCGTTCAAGACAGGCTTAGGCCGTCCCCTACGGCGCCATGGTTTATTCTGGTAGGGGCGGACCCCTGTGCCTGCCTTCCTTGCCCAGTTCACCGTAGGGTGGCAGGGTGGTGAGGCGAGGATCGTCGACGGCGCCGCCGACGGTGAAGTGGTACAAGGACTGAAATTGCGTATCAGGATGCCACCCCAGCACACGATGTACGGGATCGTCGAAAAAACACCCGATACCGGTTGAACGGACACCAGCCGCTTCCGCTTCGAGGTACAGCACCTGTCCGATGAGTCCGGCCTCCCAAAACAGGCGCTTGTAGAACCACGGTCCATGTTTCTCCAAAGACGCCTCGAATTCCGCAATCATTCCCAATGAGAAGGCGCCGTCGCCGGCGATTTCCTGGTGGCAACTCACCTGCATGGCAATGCGTTGGGTGTTTCCACTTTCCAACAGGTACAACGGAAGTGATGCCGGACACGTCTCGGGAACGGTCCAGACGAATTGCTCGTGCATGGCTTGTTGAAAGGTGGCCTTGAGAGCCGGGGCATCGTTGCGCAGCAGCATATAGATGCCAGGCGGGAGTCCGTCGACTCGATGCACAAACAAGGCCAGGTGAATGGTCGGACCCCAGGGTAGCGAATCCCACGGCATGGGCCGTTGGGCGACCGGGCGATCCGGATGAGGCATGACGCGTTCCAGCATCGTGAAAAATTGCCTTGCGGAAATCGACGTTTTTCCGTCGAAGGCCACTGCGCTTCGTCGTTGATGGATGATCCGGTGCGCGGAGATCGTGCCGGACCGGGGTTCGGGAGGAGGGGTCCGTTCCGCTCTTTCCCGTTCCGGGACCGGTGCGGATTTGTAGGGGACGCCCGGAGCCTGCCCTGAGCGAAGCCGAAGGGTGGCGTCCCATTGAGTTTGCTCCGTCGAGTTTTTCCATGATGCCTTGGTCACGTCATCGATGATTTCCCAGGAAACGGGGTTGTCCCGGCTTAACCTGTTGGCCTTGCCTCGCCAGCCCCCTGATTCCCAATGCCGGAGTACGGCCTGATCAATGCTGAGTGGCCGGGATTCCCGATGGGAGTCGTGGACGGGACAGACCACGCACAGTAGTTCGGGAAATTCAGGTTCAGCGCGATCGAATTCATGCAACCGGTTCAGGCCGAGCAGGGTTCCAATTGTCCGGTCATTGAGTCCGGCGAGAAGAAAGACTCGCCACCCGAGCACGGCTCCCGCAATCCGCAACGTGCCCAGTGCATGACCGACGTCGTGCTGGCAGTAGCGAAACGCGCGTTCTCCGTACTTCCACGCCTCCCGCCAGTGGATTGAACTCAGCCCCACGAAAAAGGATTGTGCGGGAAAAGGTCGCAGGAGAGCTTCGATGATCTCATTCGAGCCATGCCACCGGTGCTCCAGGCCGTGTTCCTTGGGAGCATAGTGATAGAGCCCCGGCTTCAACGGAATCTCGGCGGTTTCCCTGATCAGCAGATACCCTTCCGTGGGATGCAGGTTGCCGCTGGACGGATTGCTGCGCAGAGCCCAGCGGTTTCCTCCATATTCTTTCCACGCCGTGATGGAAAGGCTGTATTCGAAGAATCGGGAAAGACTGTTCAGGGTCAAGGGTTGGGCAGGGACCGGTTGTGAAGAAAAAAGCGATTCGTAAGGAGGCGAAACGGGCTCGTCGCCGGCCTCGAGCAGCGGTAATTTATAGAGCAGGGCCCCTTCATAGCGCCGGAAGGGATCAGGCTGGTTGGCCCAGTCCATGTACCCCAACGCGCGGGCATACCGGTTGAAGTCATGTTTGGTCTGCTCATGGTACTGTTTTACGAGTTCGAGGGGCTTCATCGGACATGGATTCTACCGCCCCGCATTGCTGAGGACAAAGCACCTGATCCCACGTCCGAGACGATTGGGCAAAGGTAACACTGTTAATAGCAAATAGAACTGTCCGGTTCTGTAGCACATCATCTGTCCGGTTGTGAGCCTTACGCCGGGACGGTTCCAAAGAGCGCGGACCGGGGCGGCGGACCCTACGCCGCAACCTGGCGGTCCTCCTGCAACAACTTGCCGCGGCGATCGTATCGGGCCAACTCGCGCGGCCCATGGCGGATCGCCAGCCACCCATCCGGATGCTGCAGCACCGTCACCGTCGCCTTCACGTAGTGGCAGCGGTACCGATCCGGCGGAATCTGCAGCACCAGGCGGTGAAAGCGCACACAGTTGTCCGACCCCACCCGCCGCTCATACTGCTCACACAGAATCGCGTCCAGCTCCGCCGCCGCCGGGCAGGCGACAAAAGCCGAGCCCGCCTCCCGGGCGGGCCGGGCCAACTCCGCATTGAACGCCGGGCGATAGTGGTGCCGGAGATAGGCATTGGCGCGCGCCATGTCCGTGATCCCGGCCGCCGCCAGTTCCTTCACCAAGCGATCCTGATGCGTCTTGAATGCCCGCTCCGAGCGGCCCCGCGCTTGGGGCGAATACGCCGGAATCATCTCGATCCCCAGTTGCGCCATTGCCCGCCCGAATTGGGTCGGGGTCCGTTTGTCCACCTGCCCCCCCGCCACCGGCGTGTGCCAGTCATGACTGCCACGATCCGTGTAGAGGGAACAGAACACTCCCTTGGCCTCGAGCACCTCCCGGACTCCCCGCAAGCTGCTCCACGTCCCTTCCTCGGCACAAAAGAACAGCGAATAATGCTCATTGATCGCATCGTCCATCGTGACAATCAGATCCCACAGCTGCCCCGGGACCCACTCGTGCCGGCTCCCGTCCTGGTGCAACAGCATCCCCGGCCACGGCGCCGCCTCCCGCCGCTGCCGGTGCACCCCCCGCCGCCGCGCCCGCGGCACCACTCCCGCGGCCTGCAACCGGGTCTTCACCCACGTATAGCTGCGCCCGCCCCCGTCCCGCCGGTACCAGGTATAAAAATGCTGCACATTCCAACTCTGGTGCCCCGTCTGGTATCGCGCCACCAGCGCCAGAACCTCATCCACCGGCGCACACCGTTTCGAGGCTTGGGTCAGCCGCTTGTCGCGTAACCCGTCCAGCCCCTCCTCCTCATACCGATCACTCCAGCGCCGAAACGTCCGCGTACAAACCCCCAGTACCCGCGCCGCCTCGTCTTGGGTCAGCCGACTCTCCGTCCACCCGACAAATGCTTCCTCAAACCGGGTCATCCGTAGCTCCTGTAGCCATTCGGTGCGTCTCATCAGATGCCTCCTTCTGCATCTGATGAAAACCGGACAGATCATGTGCTACAAGACCGGACAGATTATGTGCTCTCTACAGGGGAAACAGTGCAATGTATTTTCCTATAGACCGTTTCGGCATTATCGTTCGATCTCCTTTGACAGTCAATCGCAACGTGAACGTGGAGGGCATCCTTCCCTGCTGTCATTCCCGCAAGTTTTTAGCGGGAATCCAGAGTCTTTCTCTTCGCACAGCGGAGGAAAAGCAAAGAGGCTGGATCCTCGATTAAAAATGTCGAGGATGACAGAAGTTGCAGGTCGGAATAGCGGAGCCCTTCGACTTCGCTCCGCTACGCTCAGGACGAACGGAGGGAAAAGCCGTGCATCCTGAGCGTAGGCCTCTTGAGGCCGGAGTCGAAGGAAACAAAGCCGAAGGGTGCCGTCCCATGGGGTTACACGTCCAGGTTGTCGGCGAGGGCGGCGTTGGCCATTAGAAACTCATACCGGGCTTCGGTGCGTTTGCCCATGAGTTCGGCGAAGGTGCGGTCGGTGTCGAGTTCATTGTGCAGCTCGACTTTGAGGAGCCTGCGCGTGGCGGGATCGAGCGTGGTCTCCTTGAGTTGTTGGGGAAACATTTCGCCAAGGCCCTTGAACCGGCTGATGACCGGCTTGGTCCTGCCATCGGCTTCAGCCAGAATGCGTGCTTTCTCTTCATCTGAACCTGCCCAATGCACGGCCTTGCCCACGTCGATGCGGTACAACGGCGGTTGGGCAATATAGACGTACCCGTGTTTGATCAAGTCGGGGACGTGCCGGAAAAAGAAGGTGAGCAGCAACGTGCTGATGTGGTAGCCGTCTACGTCCGCGTCCATGAGCAGAATGATTTTGTGGTAGCGCAATTTCTTGAGATTGAACTCGCGCCCGATCCCACAGCCCAGGACTTTGACCAGGTCCGCCAACTCCTTGTTTTCGACCACTTTGCCCAAGGTGAGTTCCTCGGTGTTCAGTACCTTCCCCCGGATCGGGAAGATGGCCTGTGTTTTCAGGTTGCGGCCCTGCTTCGCGGTTCCGCCGGCGGAATCACCCTCCACCACGAACAGCTCGCTGAGTTCGGGGTCCGTGCTTTGGCAGTCCGCCAATTTGCCCGGCAGGTTCAGGCGATGGCTTACCGCGGATTTTCGGATGACGGCTTTTGACGCCTCACGGGAGGCTTCCCGCGCGCGCGCCGCCAGAATCATGCGGCCGACCAGGGTTTCGGCGATGGATTGATTTTCGTGCAGAAAGTTTTCCAGGGATGGGCGTAGCGCGTTGTCCACGAGCCCCTGCACCTCGGGGTTGTTGAGCCGTTCCTTGGTCTGCCCCTGAAATTGCGGGTTCAGGATGAGCACGCTCAGGACGCAGGCCATGCCTTCGCGGATGTCCTCTGCCTGGATGCTGAGCCCTTTTGGCGTGAGGTTGTGCGTCTCCATGTACTGACGCACGGCTTTCACGATGCCGCTGCGCAACCCCGATTCATGCGTGCCGCCGTTCGGCGTGACCACGCCGTTGACGTAACTCCGGACGAATTCCGCGGGTTCGTCCGTCCATTGCAGGGCGACTTCCATGGCAAAGCCGTCGTCGGCCGTGGCGGGTTTGCCGTTGTCGCCTAACCGGCGTTCCAGATAGAACACAAATTCCGCGGTGGGTTTGTGTCCACGATCTTTGACGAGCCTGCTGAGGTATTCTTCAATGCCCTGTTCATGGACGAAGTCATGCGTGTGCTGCGAAGGGCCGTCCTTGAAGGTGATCTTGAGTCCCTTGTGCAGGTAGGATTTGGCCTCGAGAGTATGCAGCAACAGGGTGGAGTCGAACGTGGGCTGTTTTCCGAAAATAGTCGGGTCCGGACGAAAATACACCGACGTGCCCGTGCCCCGCACCGCGTTCCCCTTGGTGACCGGCCCCAGGGGTTTGCCGGCCTGGTACCGTTGCTGCCATTCGTGCCCGTGCCGTTTGACCGTGACTTCCAGGTGATCGGACAAGGCATTGACGACCGATGCGCCGACCCCGTGCAAGCCGCCTGAGTGGATGTAGCTGCCGGTTTCGAATTTCCCTCCGGCGTGGAGCGTCGTCATGATAATTTCAAGCGCCGACTTTTTATACTGCTTGTGCCGGTCCACCGGAATGCCGCGTCCATTGTCGGTAACGCGGATGCCGCCGCCGTTCCTGTCGAGTTCGACCGTGATCGTCGTGGCATATCCGTTCATGACCTCGTCGATGGCATTATCCAGAATTTCCCACACGAGATGATGCAACCCGGTCTTGTCCGTCCCCCCGATATACATCGCCGGCCGCCGCCGAACCGGATCAATCCCCTCCAAAACCAGAATCTCACTCGCGTCGTATTTTTTGGTCATGGGAACCCTTTCGTTCTATAACACCCTCTCCCTCCGGGAGAGGGCTGGGGTGAGGGGGAGGTAAAGCAAAGAACACGGTTGCCCGCTCAGCCTGACCATTCTGTCACTGAACTGCTGAGCATCTACAATCCTATTCGCCAAGGAGTAAGCTGTTCGGCTGAAGAGGCATTGAGTAGGCGGCTATCGGCAGCGGCAAACTGCAACGGTTCCTGAGTGCCTTTTTGGAGACTGATTGCCGAGGCCAGATGAATGGCATCGAAGGCTCGGAGCGGGTGACGTTCAAGGAGGAATTTAGCTAAAGCCAGCACTTCCCCAGTGAGTTCGATATGGATATATGTGGTCCAGTGTTCCTCGAAACGTCTGGTCAGTCTTGTATATTGCTGCCCCGAGAGATACCCTTCTCGCTTTCTTCGATTGAATCCCGAATACATTTCAGGATGGGCAATCGTCGCCGTTGCTACGGGAATATGATCGTGGGACAGGCGTTGAGCGTCTTCGCTGCCTTTTTCCAGGATGAACAGTTTGATCAGGGCGCTCGTGTCGAAATAAATCACAGTCGATCGTCGAGAATTGCTTCTGAAACGGGTGGTCCGGAGATTTTTATCGGTTTCGGGTTTTGACGGATTTGTCGAGTGGGGAGGGTGAGGAGACCAAGGGAAGCCAGTCGAGACAAGCGAGCTTCGAGCGAGGTGGCTTGGTCGGCGGCTTTGATAGGTTGGAGGAGCGCGATCGGTTTACCGCGTTCCGTGACGATCACTTCTTCCCCTTGCTTGGTTCGGTGCAGGTAATGAGTGAGCCGATTTTTTAATTCTTTAATGCCAACCGCGCACATCGTAGAACCTCAAGGTAGCTATTGTAGCCACTTTATAGGTGTTGTCAAGCTGCGGCGCTATAACGCAAAGACGGAGGATATCCGCCGGTCTTGTGATTTTCGGCATCCGGTACGGGCAGTCCGCCAGTGAGGGCGTTAACCCCTTTCAGGTTCCGCGATTAAAAGGTGAATTGCCCTGATTCTCGATGCTGTCCAGCAACTGTTGGCGCATGTCGCGTCCGTTGACGCTTCGCTCGACAATGACGAAGACCCCCTTGCCGTTGCTTGTGCGTTGCCACAATTCGCCGATTGCCCGCTTCTCCGCAGTGTCGGCGCTATCGGCAATATGCGTGCCTTTGTATTCGGCGACAAGCAGGCGGTTATCTTGCAGTTGTGCCACGAAGTCGGGATAAAATTTATCCGTCGCGGTCGGTAGCCAGAACGATGACCGATGCCGCGCCACGTTGCGCACCCAGAATTTCACTTGGGGCAGACTGTCGAGGGTTTGAGCGCATTGGATTTCCTCACCGTCGTCAGCGCCGTCAAAGGCCGGTACGGCATGAGGGCCGAGAAAATGTTTACTTGGCTTCCAGCGCCCATGATAGCAACGTTCTCCTTGATACATGCCGTCCCGGAAGACAAACGCGGTCTCGAACGAAACCTCTGGCTTGGCTCCGGTCTCAAAGAGCCGAGCCTGATACGCACTGTTGCGTTCGTGCCGGCGAATCGCGTTGAGTTTGTCGCGTATCTTTCGAGCCAGGATGAACTTGCAGCGCATGAGCGTGGAGACGTGCAGGCCGCGAGTGTTGATCAGGTGTGTGGCGAGACTGGAGAGCCACTTGACCAGTTCAGCCTGACCGACGTCGGGTTGACGAACCTGCTTATCAAGCCACAGGACCAGCGCCTCTTGCGACCAACCCTCTACGTCCACGTTCAAGCTCAATTGTTTCTGTTCGCCGGCGGACCGGTAGGTCAGGCGATTTCCGTCCAGGTCGATCTCGAAGCCATGAGCGGTCTCACGAACAGTGAACTCGTGCTCGTCCAGCTTGGCCGTGTGGTTCAGCAGAGACCAGTCATGAGACTCCATGAACGTGTCGGTGTCGGCAAGCTCCAACTGACCCTGAATTTCCGTCATCAGGCACGGAACGTTAAATGGCTCGCCGCGTTCGGCCGGCGACAGTCGTAGCTTCGCTTCGAGTTGGTGTTGTGCGAAGACCTCAGCAAGCGCCTCGCGTTCAGCCGGTGAAAGCTGTCCGTAGGCTTCAGCCAGCGTATCGCTCGTACGTCCGGCAACGGCAATTTCAAACTTGCCACCTTCAATCGAACTGACCGTCAAACCTGCGAGTTGTATCTTACCCAGTGTAGCGGCGACTTCCGGCGTAGCCGTCAGGATGTGCCTGAATGCCGGTTGTCGAAACTCGTCCGGAGAAAAAAGACCGTCGTTGTCAAGTTCCGATCTGGCCGGTTCAACGTTGTCGAGCGCCTCGTCTTCCTCAAAACCCATTGCTATCAGCTTATCGACCAGGGCGCGGGCAGCTATGCCGGTTTCAGGTTCGGACAGGAACGCATACGCCCGGTTCAATTCCGCGGCCTTGCGCCGCGTGGCATACGGCATCCGCAGTACCCGGCCGAGGATTTGTTCCACGTCCACCGCGCTTCTGATACGTGAGACCGAGCAGAAGACATACGCAAAAGAGCAGTCCCAGCCTTCTTTCAAGGCCTCGATGGTAATGATGTATTCAATCGGACAATGCGGGTCAAACAGGTCGATGCCGTCCAGTTCCCGCATGTCGCCGGTGGCGACGGCAATGGCGGACTCAGGAACGTTTTCGACTTCCATCAAGTGTTTTTTCAGAACGTCAACCGTCACTTCCTCGTTTTTTGGTTGGGCCTGAAACAGGACGATGGGCCGGATGTAATCGGGGTCGTCCCTGGCCGTCTTGTCCAGCGAGGCACGGGCCGCAATTGCTCCGTTGACCGCGTTTTGCCACGAGGTATGTTCGGTCAGCAGGATTGGCAGCTTGATCATCTCGGCCTGCTTCAATTCCTGAGCCGAGACACTGTGCAGGATGTTCGACTGTGACTTCGGGGTGGCCGTGAACTCGATGATGGCGCTGGGGTTGAGGCGTGTCTGCATGTCCCGCGTCAGTCCGGTGATGGCGTTATGGGCCTCGTCCACGATCATCAACGGCCGGTGGAGGTGCAGCAGGTTGGCAAAGGAAAATTTGGTCTCGCCGTTTGCCGATTGTTCCAGGCCCTGCGCCGTATCCCTGACGCCGGAGAAATGCGGCTCCAGGTTTTCGTTGTGAGCATAGACCTTGCGGCCGCTGGTATTGGTAACGCGCAAAGTCTGGATGGTGCCGACCACGATGCAGCAATGGGCGCGCAGGTCATGCGGCCGGATGTGCGTAAAGTCGGCGATATCGAATACCCGTACCCGGCAGTCGAACGCTTCGTCCAGCGTCTGCCGGTACGCATGACGGGGATGCTTCAACGCCTCGGTCGTCTGCTGGCGAATCCTGTCGGTCGGCACCAGCCAGATGACCAGGGGATAATCCTTTTCCACCCAGGCATCACGGGCGATTGCGATGGAGTGCGCGGCAAGAACGGTTTTGCCGCCGCCCGTCGGCAGCCGCAGGCAGACGTAAGGGACGTCCGGCAGTTCGCCCAGCGGCACATACGTCCCGGCATAACGCCCAATCCGCGCAGCCTGCTCCGGTTCAGCAGTAATTGCTTCATAGGCAGCCTTCGCCCCGGCAAGACGAGCGTGCTCAAAGAAGCGCCGCAACGTGTTGAGCGTATCGGTCTG
>JAPPLK010000081.1 GCA_028819435.1 Nitrospira sp. | reverse complement strand
CCCTCCAGGGGAGAGGGAGGAGGAACCGCCTTTCCCTCTCTTGACGTGTAGGCGACACGCCTGTCCTGAGCGTCCTTCGACTTCGCTAACGCTACGCTCAGGACGAACGGGGGGGGGAGAAGCCGTCGGTCCTGAGCGCAGTCGAAGGACCTGCATGAGGGATGCTCGACCACCGTGCTTGTTGTGGACGCCGCTCCGCACCGCTGCCTTGGTTCTGCTTCTGAGTGCGTGGGGACTGCCGGCTCTTGCCAATCCCATTAGCCAGTTGAGCAGCCCGCAATCCTTTATCGCTCATCCGTCGGGCGAGGGCTATTTCATCGCCAATGCCAATGGCGAACCCGGCACAGCCGACAATAACGGGTTCATCTCGAAACTCGATCAGGACGGCAACTTGCTGGACCGGCACTTCATTCAAGGCGGGCGAGGCGACACGATCCTGCATTCTCCTCACGGCATGGGTATCGCCGGGGACACCCTCTACGTGGCCGATATCACCGTGATCCGCGGATTTGATGCGCAATCCGGGGCCCCCACGGTGACCGTTCCCCTGCACCCGTTTCACGTCGAGGCGTTGACGGACCTGATTGCCGACGGCAGCGGGCAACTGTACGTCCTGGACACGGACGGAAACGCCGTGTACCGGATCGACCCTCAACGTGATTTCGAGGTGTCCCTCTATCTCCAAGACGAGGACATGGGATCGCCGCACGGACTGGCCGTTCACCCAAGGTCGGGACGGCTCTGGATCGCCAGCCTCGACAACGGGAACGTGATGGAGATTGCGGAAGACCGCACCATAACTGAGGTCATTTCCAACTCGTTTTTTACCGGCAAATTTCGCAATTTAAGCGGGCTCGATTTTGATCGATTCGGCAGCCTGTACCTGTCCGACGTGACAGCAGGAAAGATCTGGCGGGTCCAGCCGGATCGATCCATGCAGGTCATTGCCGAGTTTTTGATCTCGCCCTCTTCCGTCAAAATCGACCGCCGGAAACATATGATCCTGGTCCCGTATTTGTACGCCGATGGGGCTGAGATCAACGGCCTGGAACAGCCGGTCAATACCGGCACGCAACGGAAACGCAAGCGGACGCTTTCGGATTACGGACTGGGGTGGCTGGAAGGAGACGAGAAACCGTGAGCAAATGTCTGTACTGCCACGAACGCAAAGGCAAGCGGCCCTGCCCGGCGTTGGGCGGCGCCATTTGCAGCCAATGCTGCGGGACGTACCGCGTCGTCAGCATTGCGTGCCATTCCGATTGCGTGTACCTGGATACGAACGTGGAATATCAACAAAAACGCGTCGGGGACCAGTTTGAACAGGAACGGCGCACGTTCTACAAGGACCTGCTGGAACAATCCGGGGACAAGGCCGCGGAGATGTTTTATTTTCTCGAAGCCGTGACGTTCAAACATTTTCAAGCGAAGAGTGACGCGCAGGATGGAGAGGTCATCGCGGCCATCCAGGCGTTGCGTCGATCCTTCAGCCCGATCCACGTGCCTGAGGGGATGGCCCCTCCTTTTACCCAAGCCCTCAAGAAAGAATACGACGCCTTCATGGAGGGAGAAAAACCCGACGCGCAACTCGTGAGTGAGGTGCTGGATCGCGGCCTGACGTTTATTTCCGAATTTTCGGGAACCGGGCTTCGGTCCAATCGTTTTCTCAGCGGGCTGATCGGATTTCTCAAAAGCCGTCACCCCGACGTGGCCGAGAAGCTGACCAAACTCGGCACGACCGGCGGACGCATCATCCTTCCGGTCAGCGCTCCCATGGAAGACCAGCCGTCCCCACCGCGAATGTAGCAATCCTATTCCCCGATTAAAAATGTCGAGGACAGGCCCGGCTCGGAGTCAGGGACACGCTTTTCCCCTCACCCCAGCCCTCTCCCAGAGGGAGAGGGAGTAAACCCTATTTCACCTCGACGGTTATTTCAATGCGTTCCAAGGGATTGTCTTTCGAATCCCGGGGTTGACTGACAATTTTGTCGGCCACCTCCATGCCACTCACCACTTCGCCAAATACCGTATACTGGCCATCCAGAAACGAAGCCTTGTCTACCACGATGAAAAATTGGGAGCCGGCGCTATTGGGGTCAGCCGACCGTGCCGCGGACACGATACCCCGTTCATGAGAAATCCTGTTAAACTCGGCCGGTACGTTATAGCCGGGGCCTCCCATGCCGTAGAGATGTCGCTTGCTCGGATCTTTGGTGTTGGGGTCGCCACCTTGAATCATGAAGCCGGGAATGACCCGGTGAAAGATCGTGCCGTTGTAGAACCCCTTTCCTGCCAAATCTAAAAAGCTTTCCACGTGCTTGGGCGCCAGTTCCGGGAAAAAGACCAGTTCCATTTGACCAAACTTGGTGGTGATGATCGCTCGAGGCGCTTTGCCCTCCGCGACCAGCAGTGCCTGCGGATTCACGGCCAGGACACGTTCCCCGGTGACTCCCGCCAAGAAAGCCACGACTCCCATGATGCACAGGACTTTTCTTACTGCACGTAATCCGATCATTCCTTCATCCTCCTGATTGTGTTGTGTTCTCAAATACCAACCGTGAACCCCTTGCCCGCGTCGCTCGCAGCCTGAAGTTGTTCGAGTGCCTGTTTCGCCGCTTGCTGCTCCGCCACTTTCTTGCTATGCCCTTTCCCGCTTCCTCGGCATTGTTGTTCAATTTCCACCGTGACCTCAAATGTTTTTTGATGATCAGGCCCCGATTCTTCGATCACGACATACACCGGCAGGACGTGTACGTGGCGTTGACACCATTCCTGCAATTGACTTTTATAGTCCCGCCTGAACCTCGCGAGATCATCCTGATGCAAGGCATTGAGTTGCGCATCCAGGACCTGCAACGTAAACGCCCTGGCCGCGGTCAGTCCGCCATCCATATACACGGCCCCAATCACGGCCTCCAACGCGTTTGCCAAAAGGGACGCCTTCTCCCTGCCCTTGGTGCGTTCTTCTCCGCGACCCAGACGGAGCATTTCGCCGAGCCGTAAGCGCCGCGCGGCCTCCGCCAGCGCGGGCTGTTCCACAAGCCGGGCCCGGATTTGTGATAAATCTCCTTCATCCAACTCGGGAAACGTTTCTGCCACGTATTCACTCACGATCAACCCCAATACCGCATCGCCCAAAAACTCGAGACGTTCATTCTGTTTGTCCTTCGAAGCGGGTTTCTCTTGAAGGTGTGAACGATGCGTCAAAGCCTCTTTCAATAACGCGAGTTCGCGAAACTCATACGGAAGTCGTTGATGCGCCTCTTCGATCATGTTCTTGTTCCATTTCCGCCCTCTCCTTTACCTTCCCCTCTTTTGTAAGGAGGGGTGAGGGGAGGTAGAGGGTTTCTCTGGTAGGGG
>JAPPLK010000031.1 GCA_028819435.1 Nitrospira sp. | reverse complement strand
AACGTAACCATCGCCTTCGCGTTCGATAATTGCCGTCAACTGTCTGTTCATCATGATCTCCTATCTTTCAACGGTGAAATCTGCATGGTTACTCTATATCCTCTTTCTGCCCTTGGCTAGTCCCATTTTCATTGCTTGGGCGTAAGTTTCCCCTGATTTGCGACATGTGATAAGTGGAGTTCTCTAGCAGAATCACTTTGTAAGGAGACGCCCATGAGACGAAGCCGATTCACCGAGACGCAAATCAGGAGAAGCTTACAAAGTCACTATTTTCATCGAAGCGGCAACAAGCATGCCGGGCCGGGTGCCAATGGATGTCTGTCAAATATCCTCTTCACTGACTCTCGATTGGCGGCGACCAAGGCTTGTTTGGCTAAATTCTGGCAACCTTTCCTCACGCTTCACTTCTACCACGCTTTTCTCCGTATTGTATTGAAAGACGAAACAGGCGGATATCGAATTACGCCTTCGGATAATCCGAACTACGGGGTTCTACCCTCACTTTCTTGCTGCTACTCATGGGACGAATTTCCCCCCGATCTTCCACACGCCCTTTTCGCGGAAGGCGGGAATGGCCTGACGGCGGGCGGCGTTGGTTATGGCCGGCGCCGAAAGTCCTTGCTGCTTAATATACTCTGACAGCTTGATGATTCGCTCTCCTCTCAAATAACTCAGCCGCTTGTGCAGCGACTCGACGAGAGCCAACGACAAGATGCCCTCCATCGTTTTCGTCGTTTTCTTCGCCCCATAATCGCTGAACGCCTGATAGTAGACGTTCTTTTCCTTATTGCGGATGATAATGCGCGGCAGGCCAAGTTGGAGCAATTGAAAATTGATGATGACACGACCTATGCGACCATTGCCGTCGCAAAACGGATGGATGGTCTCGAAATCCAGATGAAACTTGGCAATCCTGTCCAAAAAATATGTGCCGAGATCACTGGAATATCCCAGCAGGGCGGTCTCGATCATGCGCTCGACGTGCTCGGGCGCCGGGGCGATATACGCGCCCACTCTCACGTACTCACCCTTGCCGCGAAAGCGGCCCGCAATCGCATCATCGATGCCGCCGATCAGCATCTGATGGAACAGTACGATCAAGTCCTTACTCAGTTCACTCTCCTTCACTTTCTTGCGCTTATAGTCTATAACCCTTGCCAGATTTTTCGCTTCGAACACCTCCCGCAACGAGACGTTCCGGGACAGCTTCTGCTCCAACAAAATTTTCTCTGTTTCCTCAAGAGTGAGCGTCGAGTTTTCGATGGCATTGGAATTGTAGACGTTTTCCGGGATTTCCACCTCGTCGATCATCGACAACAGTGCTTCCTTTCCCGGCTTCAATGCGTCATATTCTTCCTTTAATGCCTGGATTCGCTTTTTCATCGGTTTCGATGTTGCCATGCCTGTAGCGTATTAAATTCACTTAAAAACGAAAAATATTGGGGAATTTACATGAAAAACAACTTTTATTCACGAAATTTAGATGAAAGAACTAAAGAACCACTTCTGACAAAAGCTTGCGGAATCCTTCAACAGATAATCCTGCGTCCCGGACAATTTCCTGCGTCCCGGACAATTCCTCCCATCGTAAAGGCATTCACAGGATTATTTCGTGGAATCGTCAAAATACGCGACCCATCGGTCATGACAATGTGCTTGCCTTGACGGGCAATGCGAAAACCCGCTTTCTCCAACGCGCACACTGCATCCAGATGGTTGACACCCGGAAGCCTGGGCCTGGTTAGACGGCAAGTTCGATTTCTCGGACTTCGGCGTCCCCCAACAGGTCATCGACAACGCTGAAATATTCTCGGATGGCGGCTTCGATATTCGCGGAGGGCTTCTGCTTCTGTTTTTCCCTGGGACCAACACCCGGGCAAGCCAGACACCGACACGCTGTAACCTTCGTCAGAGTGGTGAAGGGCAATCTTGTACTTCATTTGGATCTCCTTGCGGGTGTGCCTCCGAATGCTTCACGACAACGATCATACTGCGATACCGTTTACAGGGCAAATTTCACGAGCGTTGCAGGTCGGAGTACTGTTTGGATAGGTGCCGGTTGCGAGTTGCCTTGAGATGCACTTAAGATGCAATTACAATCGTCAAAATAAGAGAGTCTATTATGTCCGCAAAAGCATCCAAGGCAAAGCTTCACCTTCCCAGCCTCTCGGTCAGAGGATTTCGCGGAATCGAGAACCTTTCGATTTCTCGGTTAGGCCGCGTGACACTGTTCGCAGGAAAAAACGGAGTCGGAAAAACAACCCTGCTTGACGCCGTCCGGCTCTATGCCGCGCGTGGTCGCTATTCTGTCCTGACGAGCATATTGCAGAGCAGGGAAGAGCTTGCTGAAGGTGTTGATGAAGACGGCGAGGAAACGCTTACACCCGATTGGGAGGCTCTTTTCCATGGTTGGAAAACTTCATCAAATGCTCACATTTCAATAGGCGCAGTGAACAAAAACCAGCTTCTCAGCATCAAGACCACTTCGCTTAGTAGTGCAAAAGAAACTAATCGATGGAAAAGGCTCTTTTCATCGTATTCCTCAGAGGATGATGGTCAGTTGCTCAGTATCGAATTCCAAGGCATGAAACAAGAAATCCCCTTGCTTTTGCTTGCAAGTAGAGCTGATGTCAGGTATCGCAGATATTTCAGTGAAGAATCCGACCTTCCACCTGAAATTCGATGCGAGTCTCTAGGCCCAAGTTTGCTAAGCAATTGGGACATGGCGCGGTTCTGGGACAAGGTAGCACTTACAGATGATGAAATCCGGGCAGTGGATGCACTGAATCTGATCTTCGGCAGTAAAGTTGACCGTGTTGCGATGATCGGTGCCGAAAGATCACGTCGAGCACCTTATGGCCGACGAGTCGTAGCGAAAATCGAGGGACAGGTTCACCCTGTTCCTCTGAAAAGCCTTGGCGACGGGGCCGTGCGCCTATTTGGTGTCGCTTTGGCCCTTGCCAACAGCCCAGATGGATTTCTGGTTATCGATGAAGCGGAAAACGGCATCCACCATTCGGTGCAACGAGATTTCTGGAAGATGGTTATCAAAACAGCACACGAAAACAATGTCCAGGTTTTCGCAACGACGCACGGATGGGATTGCGTGGCAGGTTTTGCGCAAGCAGTAACGGAATCAGAAGAAGTGGAAGGCGCTCTCGTTCGCCTTGAGACCAACGGTGATGGAATTCGATCGGTGGAATATTCTGAAGAAGAGCTCCGAGTCGTAGCCGAGCAAGGTATTGAAGTTAGATAGTTGATGGCTACCCCACCATCACCGCCATCGGATCGCGTTCTTTTAGTCGAAGGACCGGACGACAAACACGTAATTCGGCACCTCCGTGATCGTCACCAATTGAACCCGACTTTTTCCATTTCGGATAAGGGAAACATCGACAAAGTGCTCGACTCGATTAACCCCGAAATCAAAACTCCTGGACGGCTGGCCGTTGGCGTTCTCGTGGATGCAAACGACGATTTAAAGGCACGTTGGAAGGCTATAACGGATCGGCTTCGGAAGGCGAACATCCAAGCACCGTCGTCCCCCGACCCAACCGGGACAATCATAGAGTGCCAGCCTCGTATCGGTATTTGGCTGATGCCGGACAACTCTATGCCAGGCGAACTTGAAAATTTCGTCATACACATGATTCCCGATGGTGACCCGATATGGCCGCAGTCCCAACGCTACATAGACAGTATTCCGGAAGCAGACAGGAAGTTTTCACAGGGTAAGACACAGCGAGCTCAACTTCATGCTTGGCTAGCGACTAGGGAGGACCCTAGGAAAATGGGTTTAGCTATTGGTGTGTGTGATTTGAACATTAGCGGCACTCTTTGTCAGGATCTTATTGCTTGGCTTAAGAGACTGTTCGCTTAGAGCCTACCTCCACCTGACCGCTGTCCTCCCATACCCGTCTAAAGCCGTCCGAATCTTCCCCTCCATGCTCTTCCGGTTGAAGGCAACGATTTTTTCTGTACCATCAGCGGCGTCAGCACTGTAGGCCGGATTAACGTAGCGTAATCCGACATGGGGCTACACATCCTTCTGAGGATTCGTCGGAAGTGTTCTGTTAATCGAATCTATGGTCATCCTCGGCCGATAAACGTGTTCGTCTTCTCGCTGCACCAAGCCGGAATTGCCGAATTGTACAACAGACTCTACAAGCTGACTCAGTGTCAAATCTCTTTGCTCGGGTGTCACTGCTGACGCCACAAAGGCTTCCATACTATTTGCGACACGTTGACGGTGTCTGTTCTTTTCGCGCATGTGCAACTGGGCTCGAAGTATTTTCAAACAGAAAGCTGCTGTGGTGCCTATTGCCGTGAGGATTGAGACACGGATGGCACTATGGTAGATCGCCTGCCAACCGTCAGGAAGATCGACTGTTATGAAGAATATAGCGACACCGATAAAACCTGCGATACTCAAGGCGGACATCTAGTATTCGGCGTCGATGACACGCCCCACACCTGCAGTCTTGGTGGGCGTCGAGATTGAAAACGTCGATAATTGTATCACTCGCTTAACAAACATTGCCCGCGACCGGGAAGTGACTTATTTTGAAGACCCTTCCAAGGGATTGTGCTTATCTTCACTGTCTTCGTACAGTGCCTTCTCAAGATCGGGCCACAGAGTTCGAATCTTCTTTAGCTTATTTTGCCGACTATGCGCCAATAGAATTGGCATAAAGTAATTCTAACCATCTATATTTAGAGGGCTGGGATGCTTAATTTTCAGATCGTCCAATCTGGCATTCAGTTCAAGCATTCGTGCCATATCGACTCCCAAGTTCTTGTCTTCGTAAGTCCACTCAGATTTACATTTATCAAGAGTATCCAGCAGTGGCTCCAACTCTCTAAAACGTGTCGAGGGTCGGAGCCTATCAATCCACATCCAATTGACTCCCACTAAACCGGCAGTGCATAGGAAAATGGCAGTAATGTATTCAGGCCAGCCTATGTACTCCCACATCAGAACCCCCTTACCGCGAACCCAGCTTGCCACGGAAAAGAGGCTGCCTGCCGCGAAGACAAAGGTTCCAACCCAGCGGGCAATGTCTTGGATGGGAACTGCATCCCTCCGTCATGGCACGAGCCTTAGGACTTGCCAAGTGGAAATGAATCGCCTGTGGATAATGCGTTGAGAGGGATGAACGGCTCCTGTTCCATTAAATAGCCGGATCGCTTGATAGCGTCAATGATCTCCGCAGAGCTAGGGAAAGCGTTCATTCGGCAAAACCTCCCTATAAAAAATCAACCACAGCCATGATTATGGCGCTACCACCGTTTCCATATCGCCGGCGGAGAGGGCGTTCATGTAGGCGAGGATGAGGTCGCGGGTGCGGTAGCGGCCGAAGGCGGCTTCGTCTTCCCGGCGGACTATGGGGAAGGTGTTCAGCACGTACTCCGCGTCTTCTTTGGTCAGGCCGTAAAGGTGGAAGTAGAGCGCGTCGAGACGGGCGCGCAGGTGGCGGCGTTCTTCTTCGTTCCAGACGAAGGGCTGGCCGTCGTAGCCGAGATCGTGGGCAAAGGAGGCCATATCGTGGGCTGTATAGGTAAGGCGGAGCACATGGTCTCGGACGAGGGCTCGGGCTGTCGTCGTGCCGAATGTACGATCGTAGTCGTCTGGTACGATGACGGGGAGTTGCTCAAGGATGTACAGTTTGATGTGAGTGCTTGGCACCTTTTGACGGGCAACATAGTCGAAACAAAAACTGTTAAGGTTGGCTAGGACGCACGTCACGCTAAGAGCGTCAAATCGGTCGTTGAGTGGCAGAAGAACGGGTAATGTGTCGAGGCACCCTACCTGTGGAACGATAGCGGAAATCATGGTACGAACATTGGTTGACGCTGTAATTTCTTTGAAAGCTAAGAAGTAGTGCAAACTCTGCGTAACAGCGCTCGCTTGTTGACCAATCCAATATCGAGGACGGGGTGAGAAATTCGGGTCACGGTATTCTTCGTCAAGGGTTTTGTCCTGCTGCCCCGGTCGAAACAAGTTATCTTCACGGTTGGTGATGCTGGCGGCGCGATGATCGAAGGCCTGCACCGTCTTTCCCTCATACAGTGGTAAATACAGATCCTTTCCCTTCTTCCAGCGGTTGCTTTCGACGGGATAGAAGCCTTCGGTTTCAAGCTGCGCCACCGTTCGGAAGAGACCTGAATCGTTCTGTGAGTGAAACAGTCCCTGCCGATAACGAACTGGCCACACCTTGCGCTCGTGGGCACCTGAGCGGTCCACCAGAACCGGATGCCGTTCGTAGATGCGGCGGGTAATGTCCGCATCGCGCCGGAAGCGGAACACGGGCGCGGTGCCGGTATTGGGGTTGACGCGGGCGAAATCCGACGGTGCCAGCGGGAAGCAGCGGTCTACGTCGTCAATCTCCGCGGTGTCGTGTAGGAAAAAGGCACAGCGCGTCTCTTTGAACCGGCGTTCTTCCCCGCCGAAGATGAGGGCGCAGAATTTGAAGGATGCATGAACGTCCTTGAAAAATATCTTCTTGTTCTCGAAGTCGAACAGGCCGCCCACCCGACCGTTCGTGGAAACGGACTGGAAGAAGCGGGCCGCAGTCTTGTCGGCATAAATACCCGATGGCGTGAGCAGGCCCACGAACCCGTTGGACTTGATCAAGCCCAGGGCCCGCTCGACGAACAGCGAGTACAAGTTGATGTCGCCACCGCTGAGCAAAGGGTAGTCGCCGGAAGCCCGAATGACCTCTCCGAGCCTGTCCGCTCGATGCTTGGCGTTGTCGAACTCGGCTGCAAGGGGCGATCCCTGTTTGCGTAGCCGTTGAATGCCTTTGCCCCGCGCCGCTGCCGTCGGAGCGAAAGCAAGTTCGGGATCGCGGGTTGCGAACCATTCCACTTCTTGCAGCTTGATACGGTCCCACGGCGGGTTGCCGATCACGGCGTCAAAACCGCCTTGCGGGCTGGTGCTTTGCCAATCGCGCCACACCCCTGGAAAAACCACTTCCCAGTGCAGGAAACCTTCTCTGCCGGCGATGGATATGGTTTTCCGCCACAATTCGACAAACTCCGACCACGCAAGACCATCACAATCGAGTGGAACGTCGTCCTCATGCTCCGGCCCTCGGGCCAGTCGCTTATAGGCGTCCTCAGGTTCCAGGGCAAGCATCCGGACCAGCGGCCTCTCAAATTCAGCACGCTTTTTCTGCTTCATCCCCGCGGTGAACCAACGCAGCCCGCAGAGGGAGTTCAGGATCCCGCGGAGTTCCGCTGTCGTCTCCTCCACTCCATGAAACAACGCTGCCGACTCCTGCACTTCGGCCACGTCCGCATCCGACATTTCCTCGATGCTCTGCATGCCTTCCGTAGCGGCTTCCGCTCCCGCTATGGCGCTGCTAAGAAACAGGGATGCCCATTTCCGTAGATCCTCGGTTGCTTCGGACACGCGCAACCCGATCAGCGAGTCACCACAGCGCAGGTGGTGATCGAGAAAGGACAACGGCGCACCCACGGTGAAGCTGTGCAACCACAGCGACACCTTGGCCAATTCGACGGTCAGGGGTTCTTATCAACACCGTAGATGCAGCGTTTGAGCACCATGCGACGAATGATGGCTTGGTCGGTAAGCTGGGATTCGTCTATGACCCAGTCGGCTTCTTTTGCCCGTTCAAGGATCTCCTTGCGAATTGACGCCACGCGCTTCACCAGTGGCGAAGCATATCCGGCGTCGCGCCACTGCGGTACAGCCGGAACGTATTCAATCAGTTCGGCGACGTAGTCAGACAAAAAATCTACCGCGGTGACCAGGAAATGGCCGCTTCCCATGGCCGGGATCCAGGATCTTCAGGTTCAGGACCGCCTCGGCCGGGTCCAGCTCGAGCAATTCGGTTTTGCGGTGAGCCTTTGGCCGGCGTTGGCTCTTGAGTTCAGCGGCTTTGTCTTCAAACGCCTTGAGACGCTCCTCGGCCAGCGGCTTCAACGTCTGCTCGACGATCAGATCGACGAGTTCCTGGGGTGTAAAGAAACTGCCGCTGTCCTTGCGGGCGTAAGGATTCGGACGGATAACGATCTTTCCTTCTTCGAGGACCGGTTCACGCTCGAGGAGGCGTTCGTAGATCGAGCCGAGTTGCTGCACCGACATGTCGCGGTAGTTGACGAAGCGTCGCTCGCCGGATGTGGTGTGGCTCAGGTCGTAGATGATGGGAGCGATTGCGTTGTCCGGCAGACGGGCTTCTTCCAGCAACGTCGCGGTTTCAGACGCAAACAGTCCCCCATTATATGGGGGCAGACCGATGGACGTGTCACCCTTGTCGATAAGCCTGAAGAGCGTCATCAGGTGATCGTAATAGCTGGTGGCGTGGGCGGAGAAGGTATCTCCGTCGGCCATCCTGCATGCAACGTCGTCACGCACGCGCTTTCGCAGACCGTAGTCGTCGTACCGTGAGTCGTTGACCGGCAAGAGTCCCCTGTCTTCGGCGTAGAGCACGAAGAGCAGCCGGTACAGGAAAATCAGGGCGGCCTCCCGGACCTCCGCGAGACTCTTATCCGTAGCATCCGCAACCGCTTGCACCAGGTTGGGGAAGACACGCTCGAACACCACACCTGAAAGATCCTGCGCGACACGCTCCTCGTATCGGCGGCCCGCTGCCAAAGCGGCTTCGAGGAACGTCGTCGTAGCACCCTGCTGAGGAGTGAAGGAATCACGCTGAAACAGCAGGTGAAAAACCCGGAGGGCGTCTTCGTTGCCGGGTTCGAGCAGTTCCGCCAAGTCGGCTTCAAAGTAGCTGCTGGCGCGAGGCCTAGAGCGGTAGTCATAGAGACGCCACACGCCGCCGTTCGTCAGGATGCCCCAGCGAATGCGGCCATCCGAAGCGGTCTCGGCGGTCGAGAGATACCTGAGGATCTGACCATGCGGCGTGCCGGACGTGATCTTGTCGTCCTGGGCATCCAAAGCGAGGCCGAAGCGTTTGCTTTCCTGCACCACCAACGCGTCCCGGTAGCGACCGCCAGGCTTCTTTTTTGTAGCAGCACGCTGTTTGGCACCGGCGTCGGCAAAAAGCAGGGATCGGGAATGTCTTCGTGACCAGCCGCGCCTTGCTGGGGCAGGCAGTCGGCCCATCCGAGCAGATCCAAGACGGGCCGGATCAAGTCCTGTTCGGTGACGGCTTCGTTGGGGGCTGCGGCATGGCTCAGGGTCTCGTACTTCTGACGCACGCCGTCCCTGAACGCAGCAAATTCCTCCCGCCGGGCAACTGAGGCCTTCCATTCGGCTGTTGCCTTGATACCGTCGGTGAGGAAGTAGTGGGTGAATAATTGGCCGGGCACGTCAGGTTCTCATCGGCTTATCTTGAGGGAGGTCTTTACTCGAACGGGTTCAGCGTCTCCACACCGAGTTGGGCAAAGTCACCGGTGTTACGGGTGACGACCGTGAGTCTGTGGACCAAGGCGGTGGCCGCGATCAGGGCATTCTCCATTAAGGTGTTTGACTGCCGGTGTTTGAGCTTGGCCCACACTCGAAAGACAGCCGCATCCGCGGACAAGACGTTGTAGGAAGCGAGGATCTTGCCGAGCCAGGCTTCCAGTTCTTCCGCCTTGGCGGAGTCCTGCTCACGGGTGATCTCGATACCGGCCTGGAGTTCCCCAATCGTGACCGCGGAGACGTGCAGTTCTTCGTCGGGCACACCGGTAAGCCAGTTCAGGACACCACGATCGGGACGAGGGCGACGCGTTTCCGAGATGACATTGGTGTCGAGGAGATACATCTGTTCAATCGAAACCCGTCACCGGCTGATGGGGTTGTCTGGTGCGGGGTGGTACCGGGATGTCGGCTTGCGGTTTGGACGCGAGGAGCAATTGCTTCAAGGTGGGTTTTGCCATTTGCTCCAATCGTCGCCATTGATTGATGGGAACCAATACCGCGGCCTCTACGCCCCGTTTCGTCACGATTTGAGGACCTTCTGCAAGGCTGGTCTCAAGGAATTCACTAAACCGTGCCTTGGCTTCTTGTACCTGCCACGTTTTGCTCATACATCCTCCGGATATTGAACGCTAGTTCTGACTAGACATATAACCAGTTTGTGCAATAAAGTCAATCTTGGTTAATACGGCATGGTCAAACGTCAGACCTCGTGGTCTTTTGCGGATTTATTGGGGAATTATGTATTTAATTTGACGCCCTCTCCTTATTGTAGCCGCGCCATCTTATGGCGCTTCTCCTTGGCCGCATAAGATGCGGCCGCTACAAAAAACACGTCGGTCGGATTACGCTACGCCTGTCCTAACCCTTCGACTCCGGATGTGGCTCGCCCTACGCTCAGGATGCACGGATTATCCCCCCCCCGTTCGTCCTGAGCGTTCTTCGACTCCGCCCCTATACGGGCACGCTCAGAACCGACGGTTCCCCTTCCGTTCGTCCTGAGCGTAGCGAAGCGTAGTCGAAGGAATCGTAGTCGAAGGGCTAATCCGACCGACGACTGCTTCAGGCTGATTGGGATCACCACCCGAAACGAGAAAGTTTGTTCCTCTTGACGATTGGTGATATATTTGCCACCATGCACTATGAGAAGCAGAGATACCCGGCCCATCTCGTGGATCAAGGCGGCGCGCAACGCTTTCGACGTCTTTCCCAAAGGGGCGCAGGATGAGATCATGCGGGCACTCACGGTCGCGGCCGAAGGCCGTAAGACCGACATCGCCAAGCCGCTGAAGGGGTTTGGCTCCGGTGTATTTGAGGTAGCGCTCAAGTACCACACCGATGCGTATCGGACGGTCTACGCTCTACATCTCGGAGAGCAGCTTTGGGTCTTGCACGCCTTCCAAAAGAAGGCGAAGCATGGCATCAAGACCCCGAAGAAGGATATCGATCTGATCCGCGAACGTCTTAAACGGTTGAAGAAGGAGTTGCAACAATGAGCAAAACAGACGATAACTTTGAGTTGGTGTACGGTAGCGGCAATGTCTTTCGTGACTTCGGCCGTGCTGACGCCGACGTGCAGCAGACCAAGGCGCTTTTGGCCGCCCGCATCATTGGCATTCTTGACGATGAGGGGCTTTCGACACGTAAGGCCGAGGACCGCACCAGTGTCAGTCATGCGGACTTTACCCGCATTCGCAATATGCAGCTTGACCGCTTCACCATTGACCGACTGATGACCGTGCTCAACAAGCTCGGCCAGCACGTAGACGTACAGATCGATGTTCATCCACGCGCGACCGCTGAGGAAGCACCAGCACATCCGTGAGGACATTGTCACGTTCAGTTTGAGGTAATAGTGGAGTTGCCGGATTACTATACTACGCCTGTCCCGACCCTTCGACTCCGGGCGTGGCTCGCCCTACGCTCAGGTGCACGGATTATCCCCCCCCACCCCCCGTTCATCCTGAGCGAAGCGAAGTCGAAGGGCATTACTGAACATTTTGTAGCCTGTCAGTCCATTTCGGTCAAAAATTCCTGAAGAACTCAGAGGCACTTTACGGATCGGCTCGCATCTCGGGCTGACCTATGGGTTGTCGTCCTTGTATGTATTAACGCATTCGGTAACGATGCCCCCTCACCCCGGCCCTCTCCCACAGAAGGGGAGAGGGAGAATGCAGCAGGTGCCATGAGATGGCGCGGCCACAAAAAGACTGGATTCCCGCATGTAGGGACAACCCCCTGTGGTTGTCCTTTATCCGGTGATGTGGAGGGCAGGCACAGGGGCCTGCCCCTACGAAGAAAAAGGGTCCTCATTGTCAGGGCAGCGCGGCGGTGGCGGTGAGGGAGACAAGGGGCCAGGGGTAGAGGCCGAAGAGCACGACGCCGGCGGCGGCGAGGGCCAGGACCACGATGGCGGTGGGCGACAGGGCCAAGCGCGTTTCGCCTTCCTGGTCCGGCGAAGGCTCGCGCATGTACATGACCATGACAACGCGCAGGTAGTAGAAGGCGGACACCGCGGCGAAGATCAGGCCGACCACGGCCAGCCAGGTCAGGCCGGCATTGACCGCGGCCATGAACAAATAGAACTTGCCGATGAATCCGGCGGTCGGCGGGATGCCCGCGAGCGAGACCATGAAGAGCAGCATCAGAAACGCCGCGCCCTTGTGGCGTTTGGCCAACCCGGTGAAGTCGTCCAGGTCTTCGCCTTCTTCCCCACCTCGTCGAAGGATCGCCACGATGGAGAAGGCGCCCAAGGTCATGAACGAATAGACGGCCAGGTACAACATCATGCTGGACACGCCTTTGGCCGAGACTCCGGCTCCGGTTCCGATCCATCCCGCCACGACCAACCCGATCAACGCGTAACCGGCGTGCGCGATACTCGAATACGCCAACATGCGCTTCACGTTGGTTTGCACAATGGCCACCAGGTTCCCCAGGATCAGGGTCAGGATGCACACGCCCAGGATGAGTCCGCTCCAGTTCGGTTTCATGCCGCCGAAACCTTCGAGCATGACCCGGAGAAACGCCCCGAAGCTCGCGGCTTTCGACGCCACGGCCATGAACGCAGTGACCGAGGTCGGCGCGCCCTGATATACGTCAGGGGTCCACATGTGGAACGGTACGGCCGCGACCTTGAAGCCAAACCCCACGATCACGAGCATCAGGGCGATGAGGATCATCGAGTCGTCCAGGCCCCGCGCATCGACGGCAGCGGCGATTTCAACGAGGCGCGTGCTGCCCGCTACGCCGAAGATAAGCGAAATGCCGTAGAGCAGGAGGCCGGACGAGAACGCGCCCAGGATAAAATACTTCGCCGATGATTCGATGGACCTGGCTTCAAACCGCTTGAAGCCCGCCATAATATAAAGCGAGATCGACATCAACTCGATGCCCAGGTAGATGACCAGCAGGTCGGCACCGGACACCATGATCATCATGCCCGTCAGGGAGAGCAGCACGAACCCGTAGAATTCGGCCAGGTCGATCCGTTCTTCCTTGAGGTATCCGATGGAAAGCAGGATGGTCATTCCGCTCACCACGTAGAGCAACAGTTTCCAGAACGAGGCATACCCGTCCACCACCACGAGGTCGCTGAACGCAAAGACCCGGTCGCCCATGCTCACGGCCGTCACGACGAAACACACCGCAAGTGCGGCGACGCTCATCCAGGCCAGCAGGTCTTTTTTGTTCGACGGGGTGATCGGGTCCAGGACCAGCAAAAGACAGGCCACGGACACGACAATCAGTTCCGGCAGGATCGTGACCAGGTCTGCGAGAGGAATCATCATCGCGTGTTAGACTCCATAATTGCACCCTCACCCCAGCCCTCTCCCATCGAGGGAGAGGGAGAAAAGACGCACATCTCTACCTCCTCTCGGCCCTCTCCCATTGAGAGAGAAGGGATACCTTATCTGACGTCATGGGTTTCACCTTCACCTCGGCCTTCTCCCATCGAGGGAGAGGGGATACTTTGCCCACCACCATGACTTTCGACTGTTTTTGCACGAGATGATCGACACTGGCGTGCATCACGTCCAGCAGGGGTTTGGGATAGAGCCCGATCCAGAACACGAAGAACGCCAGGGGCGCCAGCGTGCCGATTTCCCGCCAGTTCATATCATGGAGTTTCGAGGTCATATGTTGCGCCGGGGTGCCGTATATCACACGTTGCAACATCCAGAGAATATAGGCTGCCGCAAGAATGACCCCCAAGGCCGCGGCGGTGGCAACCGCCTTGCTCCACAGGAAAGCCCCGAGCAACACGAAGAATTCGCCCACGAAGCTGTTCATGCCGGGCAGCCCTACGGAGGACAAGGCAAAGATCACGAGGAACGCGGCGTAGACCGGCATGGACGCGGCGAGGCCTGAATTGTCGGAAATCTCCCGGCTGTGCGTCCGTTCGTACACGATACCCACGCACAGGAAGAGCGCGCCGGTGGTGATGCCGTGGTTGACCATTTGCAAAATCGCGCCTTCGATCCCCTGGGCGTTCAACACGAAAATTCCCAGCGTAACGAATCCCATGTGGCTCACGCTGGAATACGCGATGAGTTTTTTGAGATCGGCCTGGGCAAAGGCCATGTAGGCGCCGTAAATGATGGCCACCACCGACAGGAACAGCACCACCGAGGTGAACCGCTGCGTCGCGTGGGGCAACATGGGCAAGGAGAAGCGCAGGAACCCGTAAGCCCCCAGTTTCAGCAACACGCTCGCCAGCATCACGCTGCCCGCGGTCGGGGCTTCCACGTGCGCGTCCGGCAACCACGTATGGAACGGGAACATCGGCACTTTCACGGCAAACGCGGCGAAGAAGGCCCAGAACAACCAGGCTTGCAGCCAAGCCGGGTACTCGGCGTTGCTCAGTGTGAGGATATCGAACGAGTCTTTCCCGGCGTAAAAATAGAGCACGATAATTGCCACGAGCAGCAGGACGCTGCCGGCCAGGGTATACAGGAAAAACTTGATGGCCGCGTACACGCGGTTGGGACCGCCCCAAATCCCGATCAACAGGTACATGGGGATCAGCATGGTTTCCCAGAACACGTAGAACAGCACGAAGTCCAACGCGACAAACACGCCGACCGTGGCCGTTTCCATCACGAGCAGGCTGATCATGAACTCCCTGACGCGCGTCTCGATCGCGGTCCAGGAGATCAGGACGCAGAGCGGCGTCAGCAACGTGGTCAGGATGACCAGGGGCAGGCTGATCCCGTCCACGCCCACCGTGTAGTTGATGGAGGGTGCCGCGATCCATTGGTGCGATTCCACGAACTGCATGGCCGGCATGGATTCTTCAAACAGGATCCACAGCGGCAGCGAGACCAGGAACACCAACGACGAAACGCCCAAGGCCACCCACTTGGCCAAGGCTTCCTCGACCGCCAGGATTGCGGCCACGCCCAACAAGGGCAGGAAGACGACCAGGGTCAGCCATGGAAATCCGCCGGAAGACACGTCGATCAAAATCCTTTCATTTCGGGACGGCACAGGGGCCGTCCCCTACGTCCGCTTTTTCCTTCCCCTCCTTTGTAAGGAGGGGTCAGGGGAGGTAGAGTCCGAACCGGCGTAGGCAGAACGCCGGTGGTCGTCAGTGCTGATACCTTTGGGTCTCCGACTCTACCCCACCTAACCTCCCCTTACAAAGGGGAGGAAAAGAACCCGGCCGGTCGCCCCTACACTGACCATCCTGGCAACAAATTGCTGAACATTTACAATCCCTAAAACAGCAAATACGCGGTCAGGATGATGGCCGCGCCCATGGCCATGCTGAGCGCGTAATTTTGCGTTTCGCCGGTTTGAATCAGGCGGGCCATCCATCCCCACCAGGCAAACCCGCGGGCCACGCCGTTCACCGCGTTATCGATAATGGCCACGTCCACTTTTTTCCACATCCGGTCCGCCAGTGTGAACGTGGGATTTACGAACGCCTTGTCATAGGCTTCATCTACGTACCACTTGTTGAGTGAGCCGCGATACAACGCGTGCCATTGATTCATCAGGCGTTCGGGCAAGGCCGGCGACTTCACGTACAAGACGTAGGCCATGGCAATGCCGAGGACGCCCGCCAACGTGGCCGCCAGCATGATGCCCGTAGCCGCCGCGCCGTGGTGCCCTCCGCCTTCACTGCCGGGGAAAGCCGGTTGCAGGAACTCCGGAATGCCCAGGTACCCCGTGGCAATGCTGAGCACGGCCAGCACCAACAAGGGAACGGTCACGACCGAAGGTTGTTCATGCACGTGGTCGGCATGGTGCGGGTCCACGCGGGACTCGCCCCAAAAGGCCACGAACACCAACCGGAAACTGTAGAACGCCGTCAACCCGGCGGTGAGGATCCCCGCCACGGCCAGGACCTGTCCCAGCATGCCCGCGTTCCAGGCGGACAATAACAATTCGTCCTTGCTGAAGAATCCCGCGGTCAGCGGAAACCCGGCCAGCGCCAACGATCCGATGATGAACGTCCAATACGTGATGGGCATTTTGTCCTTCAGCCCGCCCATGCGTTGCATGTCCTGCTCGTGATGTACGGCAAGAATGACGGACCCGCATCCCAGGAAGAGCAACGCTTTGAAGGCACCGTGCGTCAGCAGGTGATAGATCCCGGCCACGTATCCTCCCAACCCGCAGGCCATCATCATGTACCCGAGTTGGCTCAAGGTCGAATAGGCGACTACGCGCTTGATGTCGTTCTGCGTCAAAGCGATGGTGGCGCCCACGATCATGGTCAAGCCGCCCACGATGGCCACGACGGTCATGGCCGCGGGAGACAGATTGTACAGGGGGGCCAGCCGTGCCACCATGAACACGCCCGCGGTCACCATGGTCGCGGCGTGAATCAGGGCGGAAATGGGCGTGGGGCCTTCCATGGCATCCGGCAGCCACACGTGCAACGGGACTTGCGCGGACTTGCCCACGGCGCCCACGAACAGCAGCAAGCAGATCAGGGTCATCGCGGAGACTTCCCATCCGCCGCCGAATGCGCCCAGCAGGTCAACCACGACACCGGCCTGGTTCGCGGCTTCGGCGAATACCGGTTGGTATTGCAAGGTTCCGAAGACCACGAAGACCAAGAGGATGCCGAGCAGGAACCCGAAGTCCCCGACCCGGTTGACGATGAACGCCTTGGTCGCCGCGGCCCGTGCCGAATGGCGTTCATACCAGTGCCCGATCAGCAGGTAGGAACACAGGCCGACGGCTTCCCAGAACACGAACAGTTGAACGAAGTTATCGGACATGACCAGCATCAACATCGAGAACGTGAACAACGCAATATTCGCGAAAAACCGTGCGTAGCCCGGCTCGCCGTGCATATACCCGATGGTGTAGACGTGTACCAATCCGCTGACAATGGTCACCAGCAGCAACATGGCCGCGGTCAACTGATCCACGTAGAGCCCGAGCCTGATGGTGAGATCGCCGGAAGCCGCCCAGGTGTACAGGGGAATTTCCAGCACGCGTCCGGCCGCGACTTCGGAAAAGGCCAGGACCGACAGCAGGAATGACAACCAGACCGCGGGCACGGCGATCAGGTGCGCGCGCTCCTTCAGGACGTGCCCGGCGAAACTGAGCACGACGAAGGCCAGGAGCGGCAGGAGCGGGATCAGGGCATACAGCATGGCGCTACCACTTCAACAGGCGGAAATCATCGACGTTGATACTGGCGTGATGACGGTAGAGAGCAATGATGATTGCGAGGCCTACCGCCACTTCGGCGGCAGCCACGGTCAGGGCGAAAAAGACAAAGACCTGCCCGGACAGGTTGCCGAAATGGGAGGAAAAGGCCACGAAATTGATGTTCGTGGCATTGAGCATCAATTCGATGGACAGCAGGATGATAATGAGGTTCTTCCGGACCAGGACGCCGACGAGCCCGATGATGAACACCAGCCCGCTCAACACCATGTAGAATTCCACGGGCACGCTCATTGCGATTCCATGATGCCTTTCTTGGATAAAATGACCGCGCCGATCATGGCCACCAGCAGGATGAGCGAGGCGATTTCAAACGGGAACAGGTAGGTGGAATACAGGAGTTCCCCGATGGATTCCGTGTTCCCCACGGCCGGCCCTTCGCGTCCGGGAGACGGCGTCCCGACGGTGAAGCCCCGGCTGACCGTGAGCAACACGGCCTCGGTCAGCAACACCACCCCGAGGAACAACGCCACGGGCCCCTGCCGATTGAACTGCTCTTCCCGTTTCACGTTCAGGAGCATCACGACGAACAGGTAGAGCACCAGGATCGCCCCGGCGTACACGATGATCTGAATGGCGGCCAGGAACTCGGCGTGCAGGGTGACGTAAAGCCCGGCCACGTGAAAGAACATGACGAGCAGGGACAGTGCGCTGTAGATGGGATTACGAACCACCACGACGAGCAACGCGGCCATCACGATGACTGCGGCAAAATACAGGAAGACGAATGTGGCCACCGTTACACGTAACTCCCGTTAACAACGCCTGCGCGTCAAATCAAAATTCCTTTTCCGGAATGTCCTTGAAGGAGACGTTGAAATAGGCCACGTTGGGATGCTGAAACTCCAACCGTTTTTCCCGTTCCGGAAACGCTCGATCTCCGATTGCCAATAGTTGTTCTTTATTCAAATGCAAATGGCGTTTGTCGTATACGGCCCACTCGAATTCCTGCGACATGCCCAAGGCGTCCACCGGACAGGCGTCGACGCATAACCCGCAGAACAGGCAGCGCGTCATGTCCATGTAATATTCCTTGGCAAACCGCTTGGTGGGTTCCCCGGGCACCTCGGCGCTGACCACGCGGATCACGCGAGAGGGACAGGCCGCCTCGCACAGGTCGCACCCCACGCACTTCTCCGTATCGTCGTCGTATCGCAGCAACCCCAACATGCCCCGGTAATTCTCGGGCAGCGGTTTCTTGACGTGCGGATATTCCAGGGTGATGGGACGATACTTCAGGAAATGCTTGAGCGTCTCTTTCATGCCCAGGAGGATTTCATAAAAGATCAGCGACTGAATCCACTTTTTGAGTTTCATCGACCCGGCTCCTCGGTCCTTGTCCCCGGCTAGATCGGGGATCTCATCTAATTGGGGAAGATGTAGGCAAGCAGTGACGTCACCACGATGTTCCCCAGGGCAATGGGCAACAACACCTTCCACCCGAACCGCATCAACTGGTCATACCGTAACCGCGGCAGCGTCGCCCGTATCCAGAAAAACAGGAACAGGAAAAAATAGACCTTCGCCGTAAACCAGAAAATCCCCGTCACCCAGGCGAACGTCCCCGGGGCCTGCAAGAACGGCAGGGGCGCGTGCCAGCCTCCGAAGAACAGGACGGTGGACATGCACGACACCAGGATCATGTTCGAATATTCCGCCATGAAGAAAAACGCGAACCGCATGCCGCTGTATTCAGTGAAGAAACCCGCGACCAGTTCGCTTTCCGCTTCCGGCAAGTCAAAAGGCAGCCGGTTGGTTTCGGCCACGGAGGCGATCAGGAAAATCACAAAGGCGATGAACTGCGGAAAGGGCACGGGGTCAAAGGCAAACCAGTTCCAGAACCCGCCGGCCTGGGCTTCGGTGATTTCCACCAAGCTCAAACTCCCCGCCAACAACAACACCCCGACGATCGCCAGCCCTACGTTGAGTTCATAGCTGATCAACTGGGCCGCGGACCTCAGGCCGCCCAACAACGAGTATTTGCTGTTGGAGGCCCACCCGCCGAGAATGACCCCGTAGGCCCCGATGGACGCGAACGCCAGGATGTACAGCACGCCGATGTTGATATCGCTGATCACGAAGGGCTTGAATTCCACTCCCATGACGTCGATCGTCCAGTTCGGCCCGAACGGGATGACCGCAAACCCGATCAGGGCCGGCACCAGCACAAGAATGGGAGCGAGACTGAACATGATCTTGTTTGCGCCGGCCGGGATGATGTCTTCCTTGAAGAATAACTTCAGCCCGTCGGCCACCGGTTGCAAGACTCCATAGGGGCCGACTTCCATCGGGCCCATCCGGTCCTGCATCCAACTGAGCACTTTCCGCTCCAACAGGGTGAGTATCGCCACGGTCAGCAGGACCACGCCCATCACGGCCCCGATTTGCGATAAGGTCAACGCCAATTTAATGCTGGTATCAAACACGGGAACGCTCCTCTATTGATCCGATAATAATCTTTTGGCACGTCTTCGCTTCCTGGTATGAAAATGCCCTCGCCCAAGCCGCCTCTCCTGTTCCCCTCCTTTGTAAGGAGGGGCGAGGGGAGGTAGAGACCCTGCGGCTAGGATGGCGAAACCTCCTGAGTTTATGGGCATTCAACTCTACCCCACCTATCCTCCCCTTACAAAGGGGAGGAAAAGAGAACAGGGCCTCGCGCAAGCGACCTCGGCTTTGGCATTCCTGCACGAAAGCCATAGGTCATCTGAGCAAGGCCCGCGCCTTTTCTCTGACCTCCTCTGCCGGGATTGGCTGCACGATACCTTCGTCGAGTTCCCTGGCTCGACGACGTACTTCAATCAACCAATCTTCTTCTATTTCATCAGGGCGGACACGGGGGTCCGCCCCTACGGATTCATGTCTTGCTCCGAATCGTGATCTCATCATTTTGTAATCATGACGCGAGTGGTCTTCCACACGGGCACGTGGGTCTGCGGATCAATGTTCAACGAGAACAACACCCGCACGGACTGGTCGAAATGCTCGGGGAACCATGCCACGGCATCGGGGACGCGGTCGTTCAGTTTCACGGACACGGTGGCTTGCCCGCCATCGTTTGCGAGCCGGACGGGCTGGCCTTCGTCAACCCCTAATCGCCGGGCCTCGCGGGAATTGATTTGCAGCACTCCTTCGCCTTCAATTTCCATCAAACCCTTGGCGCGCGTACTGTACTTTCCGGAATGATACAGGGACTGGACCAACCGTAGCGTCATCGTCCCTTCCGGCGCGGCGGGCGACTCATCCAGCGCGTACCGTTGACCCACGTCGTCCTTGAATCCGCTCATCACGTATTGCGCGACCGTATTCTCGTCGACTTTCGGTGGCGTCGAAGCCGGCCCCAGCAGGCCATATCCCGGAATCACGCCTCGTATTTCCTTGAAGATTTCCTTGACTTCACCGTACTCGATGGGCTGTTCCATCAACACCGACAGGGCCGAAAACATTTCCCAATCGGGCCGGCTCTCTCCCAGAGGCTCAATCGCTTGGCGAACGGGCTGGACGTGACCTTCCGTATTGGTGAACGTGCCGTCCTTTTCCATGGCCGAACACGCGGGAAACACCACGTGCGCCCGCTTTGCGGTTTCCGTCAAAAACAGGTCCTGGCACACCAGGAATTCCAACGCATCCAGCGCCCCGGTCACGCCGGCGTCCCCCGGCAACGATTCGACCGGGTTGTCTCCCACGATGAATAACGATTTCACGTCGCCGGTCCTGGCCCGGTTCAACAACTCCGGCAACGTGGCCGGCGCGCCGGCCGGTACCGCCTGCCCCCAGGTCCGCGCCAAGGTCTTTTGGCTCTCTTCGTCGTGAAGGTCCGCGGGACCCGGGAAATATTCGGCCACGGCGCCCATTTCCACGGCGCCCTGGTCGTTGTTCCCTTCGGCCAGGCACCCCAAGCCCGAGCCTTGCCTCCGGAGATGCCCCGTCAGGATCTGAAGATCCATGAGGTTGGTCACCAGCCCTTCGCCGCCGAGCGAACGAAGCACTTCGCGGCCAACCAGCACCACGGCGCGTTCGGCCTGCGCGTACGTCCTGGCCACGGCCTCAAGATCCGCTTGCGGAAGACCGGACTGCTCCCGAATCGCATCCCAGGAAACCTTGGCCACGTGGGTCCGGATCGTTTGCACGAACTCAGGCGCCTCACGGGTAACATCTTCATGCACGAGGTTCGACTCGGCCACGGCCTTCAACAGCCCCAGGATGGCCGCGCTGAACTGCCCGCTCCGCACCTCCAAGTGATGCCGGGACTGCGTTGCAATATTACTCACGGTCGAGCGGACCGGAAGCAGTGATTCAAGCGTGATCAGTTGCGCGCCTCCGCGCTTCACGGCCTGTTTCACGTGCAAGGCCGTAATGGGATTGGACTCGTTGACGTTGGTCCCCACCAGCATGATCACGCCTGCCTGACCCACGTCTTCGTAGCGAATCGTCCAGCGATGCGTGCCCTGGACCCGCCGGAGCGCCCGCACGCCGTTGATATGCCCGTACCGTGCGCTGCTGTCGATCTGGTTCGTCCCGATGACCGCGCGCATGAATTTCTGGAACAGGTACAGGTCTTCGTTGGTGCAGCGCGTCGTGATGAGACCGCCGATCGCATCGGCCCCATGCGTAGCCTTGATCGTCGTGAACTGACGGGCCACACGTTCCAACGCTTCTTCCCACGTCACTTCGGCAAAGGAACCGTCGGCCTGGCGCACGAGCGGACGTTGCACACGATCGGGATGCACCGCGGCGTGGTACCCGAAATAGCCACGGACGCACAGGTCTCCGTTGTTCCGGCCGGCGCCCAAAGCCGAATTGACTTCGATCAATTGATCGTCCTTGCGCTGAACCGTCACCTGGCATCCGTCCCCGCAATAGGAACAAATGGTCTCCGCCCGTTTGAGCATCCACGGACGATAGTCGTACATCGACAACCGGCTGGTAATGGCCCCGACCGGGCAGATCTGGATGCACCCGCCGCACATGTCGCATTCGAGTTCATTGCCGGACCAATGCGTGATCTGCGTGAGCGTGCCACGGCCTTCCGCCGCCAGCGCCTGGGCGTCCATGACTTCGTCGCAATACCGCACGCACCGCATGCAGGACACGCAACGATTCATCTGCGTTTCGATGACCGGGCCGAGGTATTGTTTCGGGAAGACCCGCTTCAGTTCCTTGAACCGGCTGACGGTGGGCGTGTACTCGTGCGAAAAATCCTGCAAGTCGCAACGGCCGCCCTGGTCGCACACAGGACAATCCAGCGGGTGATTGCCCAACAACAACTCCAACACCGATTTCCGCGCGGACTCGACGTGCGGCACCGACGATCGCACGACCATGCCTTCGGCCACGCGCGTGCTGCACGAGGTTTGGAGTTTCGGAATTTTTTCGATTTCCACCAAGCACATCCGGCAGTTCGCGTCCGGCGCCAACTTCGGATGATAACAAAAGTGGGGGACCATGATGCCCACCTGCCGGGCCGCCTCGATCACGAGCGTCCCTTCCGGCACCTGCGTGCGGATTCCGTCGATCGTAATCGTCAGCATGTTTGGTGCGTTCGACATGGTTAATTTATGCGCTCAGTACTCCGTTGATAATTCCCCCTCACCCCAACCCTCTCCCACCCAGTGGAGAGGGAGCTTCTTGGTCCCCCTCGAGAGAGGTGCTTCTTGGTTCCCCTCCTTTGGTGTAGGGACAGGCCCCCGTGCCTGTCCTAGGGGAGGTAGAACGAGCATTTGCACCTACGCCAAACTTCCTTCGACTTCGCGCGTCTACGCCAAACTCAGGACCGGGATTTCTTTCCGGCTCCCTTTGAGTGCCTCAGCCTCCGCGATCAGGGCTTCATATTCATTCCGCCAATATTTCAACGTGCTCTGCACCGGGGCGATTTCCGCGTCGCCGAACGCACAGACCGTTCTGCCGCCGATGTTCTCGCAAATTTCCGTGAGCGTCCGTAAATCTTCCGGGCGCCCCTGTTTGTTCATGATCCGTTGAAGGATCTGGACGATCCACGAACTGCCTTCCCGGCAAGGCGTACATTTCCCGCATGACTCGTGATAGAAAAATTCCATCAGGCGAAGGGCCGCCCACACCATGCTCGTGCCTTCTTCCATCACGGTGATCCCGCCGGACCCGGACATCGAACCGGCCATAGCCACCGATTCGAAATCCATTTGCACGTCCACGTGGTCCGGGGTCAAAAACGGCGCCGAGGCTCCGCCCGGAATGAACGCCTTGAGCGGCTTGTCCGACCGCATACCCCCACCCAGTTCAAAAATTAAATCCCTGAACGTCGCGTTCACGGGCAATTCATAATTCCCCGGGCGTTTGACGTGGCCGCTCAAACAGAACACCCTGGTTCCGGTACTCTTGGGCGGGACGCCGATGGAGGCAAACCATTCGGCTCCCCGATTCACGATGTGCGGGACGTTCGCCAGCGTCTCCACGTTATTGACGACCGTGGGTTTCTGGTAGAGACCGTGCGTGGCCGGAAACGGCGGCTTGGTCCGGGGTTTCCCCCGCTTGCCTTCCAGCGATTCGAGCAGCGCGGTTTCCTCGCCACAGATATAGGCGCCTGCCCCCGCGTGCACGGAGACGTTCACGGTGATCCCGCTGCCGTAAACGTCGGAACCCAGGTGCCCGGCCCGGTAGGCATCGGCAATGGCCTGCTCCAGGATCTTCGCCGCCAGCCGGAATTCGCCTCTTATATAAATGTAGGCGGTTTGCGCGCCAATAGCGTAACAGGAGATGGCAATGCCTTCGAGGACCTGGTGGGGGTCCCGCTCCATCAATTGACGGTCCTTGAACGTGCCGGGCTCGCTCTCGTCGGCGTTACAACACAGGTATCTGGGACCGGGATGGTCCTTGGGAATGAACCCCCATTTCACGCCGGTCGGGAACCCTGCCCCGCCCCGGCCCCGCAGGCCGGACTTTTTCACCATCTCGATAAGGTCATTGGGCGGCGTCTTCCCCAGGACGGTTTTCAATGCCTTGTACCCGCCGGCCCCTTCATAGTCGGCCAGGGACCCGGTATAGCCGGGTCGTTCCATGTTGCTCAGGAGAATCTTCACAAAGGTCTTCACGGCGACACGACTTTCTCGCCCCGTTCGGGCACCAGAAAGGGACCGCTTTTCAATGAACAGTCGCCGGTTCCCCGCAAGTCCTTGAGAATCTGCCCGACTTTTTCTTCCGTGAGCCGCTCGTAATAGTCGTCGTTGATTTGCATCATCGGTCCGGTTCCGCACGACCCCAGACATTCCACCGTGCTGAGGGTAAACAGCTTGTCCCCGGTGGTCTGGCCCAGGCCGAGACCCAAGTGTTTGCGCAACCATTCGATCAGGGGGTCGGCCCCGACCAGCGCGCACATCAACGACCGGCACACCTGGACGTGGAACTTCCCGATGGGCTTGAGGTTGAGCATGGTATAAAACGTCGCCGTTTCGAACACCTGGGGCGGAGTGAGGTCCAGGATCCCGGCAATCTCCCTGATCGCAGCCTGGCTCACGTACCCTTCTTCCTTCTGCGCCAGGTTCAACAACGGCAGCATTGCCGAGCGCTTCACCGGATACCGACCCAGGATGTCATTCACGGTGTCTTGATGCTTATCGAAGATCATGAACGTCCTTCGTGAGACAACCTCATCGCTTTCCTCAACCTAGGACGGCACAGGGGCCGTCCCCTACGATTTTCATGATGCCTTCCTCTTGTAGGGACAACCCCCTGTGGTTGTCCTCCGACCTGAATCATTCGAGACGGCACAGGGGCCGTCCCCTACGGCAATCCACAATTTCCTCTTCACCGATCGCACTCGCCCATGACGATGTCATAGGTGCCGAAGATGGTGATAATATCAGAAATGAGATAGCCGCGGGCCATAAAATCAAACGCGCCCATGTGTACAAACGAGGGCGAGCGGATTTTCATCCGATACGGCCGCGGGCTCCCGTCGCTGACCAGGAAGAATCCCAGTTCACCCTTCGGCACCTCGGTGGCGCAATACGTTTCCCCTTTTGGCGGTTTGAACCCCTGCGTAAAGATGATGAAGTGATGGATCAGGCTTTCCATGTCCCGCATGACGTTGGGTTTGGCCGGGGGAATCACCTGGGGCATATCCGCCATGATGGGGCCTTCCGGCAACTGGTCCAGGCATTGCTCAATGATACGCGCGCTTTGCTTCATTTCCTCGACGCGAATCCAATACCGGTCATAGGTGTCCCCGCCCTTGCCGACCGGCACGTCCCATTCCACCCGGTCGTACACGCCGTACGGCTCCAGTTTGCGGACGTCATAGGCCACGCCCGACCCGCGCAACGTCGGCCCGGTCAGCCCGAAGTTGATCGCGTCTTCCGCGGAAATGACCGCCACGTTTTTGGTCCGGGCCACCCAGATCCGGTTCCGTTGCAGTAGCGTGTCATATTCCTGCACGTGTTCGGGAAACGTCTTCAAAAATTCGCGCAGGCGGTCGATCAACGCCGGCGTGAGATCGCCGTCCACTCCCCCGATGCGAAAATAATTCAGCGTCAGGCGCGCGCCGCAGAGTTGTTCGAAAAAGTCGAGCAGGACTTCCCGTTCGCGGAACGTCCAGAAGAACGCCGTCATGGCCCCAATATCCAGGGCCTGCGTACCCAACCAGAAGAGATGGCCGACAATCCGCTGGACCTCGGCCACGATCGTCCGGATGTATTCGGCCCGCTCCGGGATCGTGACGCCCACCAGTTTTTCAACGGCACGCACGTAGGCGTAGTTGTTCGTCATGGCGCACACGTAATCCAGACGATCCGTATGCGGAACGACCTGCATGTAATGGAGCCCTTCTGCGAGCTTCTCCACGCCGCGATGCAAATACCCCATGTCGGGAATGGCCTTGGCGACTCGCTCGCCGTCCAGTTCCAACACCACGCGCAACACGCCGTGCGTGCTGGGATGCTGCGGTCCCATGTTCAGCAACAGTTCGGTCGTGCGCTTGGCGGATTCAGGCTTATCACCGGCCAGAAAGACGTGCCGCTGATCCTGCGGAATTTCGCGTTCGGTCCATTCGCTCTCCGGCTCATCCAAACGGGGAATAAAATCAAAGGTACTTCTCCACCCCTTGCCTTCGGTGGGAAAATCCTTCCGGAGCGGATGCCCCTCCTCGTAGTCCTCGGGCAGCAAAATACGGCGCAGGTCCGGGTGGCCGTCAAACCTGATCCCCATCAGATCGTAAACCTCGCGCTCCAGAAAATTCGCGCCTTTCCAAATGGACGTCACCGACCCGATGGCGGGATTGTCTTCCGGCAACCGGGCCTTCAAGCGAATCCTGGCGTGATGCGGAAGGGAGAGAAAGTGGTAGATGACCTCAAAGCGTTCCAGGTCGTCGGGATAGTCGGCCGAGCAGATGTCGGTAATATGATCGAAGGCCATCCCGGGATCATCGTGGAGGAACCGCGCCACCTCCACGAGATCCTGCGCCCGCACCTGGGCTGACAAATCCCCCCGTTTCGGGTCTTCGCGCACGGACAGCACGGCCTCGGGAAAACGCTCGTGCAAGGTTTCAAGAACTCGATGCATAGTCAAGGAATTAGGAATTGCTCATACAAGCGCCATAAGATGGCGCAGCTACAAAAAAGCAGGCAACGTTACTTCACGAATACCTTTTCCTTCTGAATCTTCTCCTGCAATTTGATCAGGGCATCCAACAGCGCTTCCGGACGGGGGGGGCAGCCTGCTACGTAGACGTCCACGGGCACGATCTGATCCACCCCCTGCACCACGCTGTAGCTGTTGTAATGGTTGCCGGAGGTCGCGCATGACCCCATGGAGATCACGTATCGTGGTTCGGCCATTTGGTCGTAGATCCGCCGGATCACGGGCGCCATTTTTCGACACACGGTTCCGGCCACGATCATGACGTCGGATTGCCGGGGGGAAGCCCGGAAGACCCCGGCCCCGAACCGGTCGATGTCGTACCGTGATGACACCGACGCGATCATCTCGATAGCGCAACAGGCCAGCCCGAACGTCATCGGCCATAACGCCGACTTCCGGCACCAACTCACCAGATAATCCAAATTGGTGGTAATGATATTGGAGTCAAACTGCCGTTCAAGCATGCTCATGGTTGTCACCCTGCTGAAATTGACATTTTCTCTTTCCCTCCCCTTTGTAAGGGGAGGTTAGGTGGGGTAGAGTCATATGAACATAGGACTGGAGGCCTTGACCATCTCCCACTTCGCACCCGAAACTCTACCTCCCCTTGCCCCTCCTTACAAAGGAGGGGAAGCAGAAGCGCAGATTCTCATTCTATATCAACAAATGAGCGAACATTTACCGCTCCGTTCCCCTCACCCCAACCCTCTCCCAGTGGGAGAGGGAGTCATTTAGTCCCATTCCAGGGCGCCTTTTTTCCAGACGTACCAGAACCCGACCACCAGGATGGCGATGAAAACGCCCATTTCGATGAGGCCCAACAGGCCCAACTTGTGAAACACCACGGCCCACGGGAACATGAAAACGATTTCGATATCGAACACCACGAACAACATCGCGATGATGTAATACCGCATCGGGAATTGCACGCGGGCGTCCATGAAGAGCGGGCTCCCGCTCTCGTAGGGAAGCAGTTTCGCGCGATAGGGCCGGCTGGGCCGCACGATCCATCCCGCCACCAGCGATACCACGCCGAAGCCCAGCGCGATCACGGCAAAGATGGCGATGGGGATATAATTCAAAGGAACCGATTCGCCGCCCATCTCAGATCATCACCCCCATCATCCCATCGTTGACGTTCAATGGACCATCTCCAACACCGACTCAAAAAACGCCCGGTGGCGCAAGCCACGAAGCGCCGGGACGACAATCCCCTTGTGTTGCATCAAGACTTTAAACGTGGTGCCCATGCCGTGCGGCCGCAACAACTGGGCCGCCGCCCGGACCGCGTCCGATTCCTGCTCACAGCCCTTGACCAATTCTTCGATTCCCAAGCCCATCAAGAAATGCTGAAGGTTCGTAAACCCCGTCGTGGTCAACCCAACCTGCTCGCCGGTTCGGGCCAGGCTCGAAAAATTCACGTGCGCCGTCAAATCCTGCTCTCCGACTCGCACATAGGGATTCGTCGAAACCGTATGCCGGTAATATCCCATCAGGGTTCCATTCTTTCGTTCGGGCGCATAATAGTCCTGCGCGGTGTGACCGTAATCAATCGTGATGACGACCCCGCGATCGAGCAACCCGGCAACCCGTTTGATCCACTTTACGGCTTCCAGGTTGATTTCCGTGGTAAAACCGACGGGCAACTCCACGTCCAGGCCGGACAGGAACGATGCCAATTCAGGCGTAGACGGCTCGCCCCATCGTTCCTGCAACACATGGTCGCAGTTGGTCACGTACAATTCCCGGAGACCATCCTCCTCCATGCGAACCCTGTGGACCGGAAGCGCATCCACCAGTTCATTCGAGAGCAACGTGCCGGTCAGACTACCGTCCGGTATCGACTGAAGATCGTCAACCCATTGCATCCCGACTCCCTGCTCCTGCCAAGCAGCCAGCACGTCCCGTTGTCGCCGGCGAAAGGCGGGACTGCGTTCGACCAGGATGCACGCCAAACGGGGGAAGAGCGAGGCCTGCTGCTCTTGACATTCCTGCAACAGATCCCTGAGTAACGTCCCGTCGCCCGGCCCCATTTCCACGAGATGAAACACCGGGGGATGCCCAAGCCGTTCGTCAATCTCCTCGAGTTGACGCACCAGACACTTGGCCAGGATGGGAGAAAGACTCGGAGCGGTGAAGAAATCACCTCCCTCCCGACCAATGGGAGAAGTCGCGGAGTTCGCCCTTCCACCACCCGTCATATAGTACCCATGCTCCTCATCATACAGGGCGAGTTCCATAAAACGCGCAAACGTCAATGGACCCGTCTCCCGAATAAGCGCGGTGATGCACCGCATCAAAGGTGAATCCGTCGGTTCCATGCCTTGCGTGTGTTCATTCATTCCCTTCGACTCCGTTTCACTACGCTTCCTTCGACTTCGCGCTACGCTCAGGATGAACGGGTGGGGATAATCCGTGCATCCTGAGCGCCCTTCGACTTCCCCCTCCCGTTCGTTCTGACCGTAAGGCGCCCCGCGCCTGAAGTGGAAGGGTCAGGACAGGCGTTGACAATTCCCCCTCCAAACTCCCTCTCCCCTTGAGAGAGAGGGTTGGGGTGAGGGAGGTAGAGCCTAAGCCGAAGTGGGCAGACCGCGTGTGACGGTCGGTGCTGGTGCCCTTCTGTGCATGCAACTCTACCCCACCTAGCCTCCCCTTACAAAGGGGAGGGACTTTCTGTATTCCCCTCCTTTGTAAGGAGGGGTGCGGGGAGGTAGAAGGTTTCTCTGGTAGGGGCGACCGGCCGGGCCCCTACACTTGCACACCAAACCCATAGGACCCATCCCAACCATGGGCCAAAAGATCTATAAAGTAGCTATCCCTCAACCGTTAGTCAAGGAAAGGTCCGGTGTAAATCCAGGCGCTATTTCGTGGGCAGGAAAATATCGACAAAAGAACGTGGAGAAATCACAGAGACGTTGGAGGGTGGATTTTCAAGAAGAAGCCGGTCGCCCATAACGAGGCACCCTCGGGGATGACAGCAGAGATTCTTCGCTACGCTCAGAATGACAATTCTGCGTGTGATCGGCCTTTCATTTTGTCAACGAACTGCTGAACACATACAGCCGCCGCTATCGCCCCTTACGGAAACGCCGCGTTTTCTTGACCGCCAGGGCCATTGCCTGCTCGGGGTCCAAGCGCGCCCGCGCCCGCGCCTTGGCGACGATCTCCCGTTCGGGCAATGGTGGGGTGGGATACCGTCCGAGGATGACGTTCCAATAGGCCCAGGACCGGGCATCGAAAATTCCTGGGGGGCTTGGTCCAAAGCTTCCAGCAATTCCTCATCGGAGACGTACTGCCGAATGATTTTCATATCTTCATGGGTCCCGTAGGTCATGGCATACGTTAAAAACCGAACCGGATCGGATAAGGCCTTTTCCGGAGGTTCGAACCAAAGAACCCGGGAAGCGACTTTTGTCAGTTCATCGGTACGTGCCAACTTTTTCACAAGCCACTGCTCCAGGTCGTCCTGATTGTCTTCCCCCTCACCTCAATCCTCTCCCACCAGGGGAGAGGGACAAAAAAAGCAAAGACACTGGATCCTCGATTAAAGATGTCAAGGATGACAGAAGGAGACAATGAAATTGTCAACGAATGACTGAACACATACAAGGATGACAGAAAGGCACTAGGCCTCTCCCTCAGGGAGAGGGAATCAAGAGATGTTTCGGCACTCACGCCCCGCAGCATTTTTTGTATTTTTTGCCGCTGCCGCAGGGGCAGGGTTCGTTGCGGCCGACTTTGGCCGCGGAGCGTTGGACCGGTCGTGACGGGGAGCCGTCGCCGCCGCGGTTGAAGATCATGGGGGGAGGCGGGGGCAGATCGTCTTCAATGGCCGGACGTTCGCCTTTGACCACTTGGACCTTGAACAATCGCTCCAGGGAATCGGACTTGATGCGGTCCATCATGGCGGCAAACATGTCGAACCCTTCCCGTTTGTACTCCGCCAGCGGATCTTTTTGCCCATAGCCCCTGAGCCCGATGCCGTCCCGGAGCTGATCCATGCCGAGAAGATGTTCTTTCCAATGATGGTCGATGACCTGTAACGCCAGGCTCCGTTCGAGCTGCGAGCGAAGCTCGGGGCCGATTTGTTCTTCGCGTTCCTGCTGCCGTTGCCGGAACAGCGCCTGGACACGTTCCAGCACTTCGTCCCGCAGGCCGTCGCGTCCCATGTCCGACGCGTCCTCGTTCGCCATGACGTCCGTGCCGAATTGCGCGAGCACGGCTTCATGCAACCCCGCCAGGTCCCAGGCCTCGGCATAGGCTTCTTCCGGACAATAGGTATTGATCATGGCATCCACCACGTCCACGAGCCACTCCTCCGCGTCATCCTGAATGGAACTGCCCCCGAGGACGCCGGCTCGATGGGCATAGATGATTTCCCGCTGTTTGTTCATGACGTCGTCGTACTCAAGGATATGCTTGCGGATGTCGAAGTTATGCCCCTCGACTTTCTTCTGGGCGTTTTCAATGGACTTGCTGACCATCCGGTGTTCGATGGGCACGCCTTCTTCCATCCCCAGTTTCAACATCAGGTTGGAGACCCGTTCCGAAGCAAAGATGCGCATCAGGTCGTCTTCCAGGGACAAAAAGAAGCGGGACGACCCCGGATCGCCCTGGCGACCGGAACGGCCTCGCAACTGGTTGTCGATCCGGCGGCTTTCATGGCGCTCGGTGCCGACGATGTGCAAGCCCCCCAACTCCAGGACTTCCGCCTTTTCCGTTCCGCATTGTTGTTGAATCCGTTCAAGCGCCGCGCGCTTCTGTTCGTCGGTCAAATCTTCACCCCGGTACACCACCTGCTGCTTGTAGAGCGCGTCCGGGTTGCCCCCCAGGATGATGTCCGTGCCGCGGCCGGCCATGTTGGTGGCCAACGTCACCGCGCCCTTGCCGCCGGCTTGAGAAATGATCTCCGCCTCCTTTTCATGAAACTTGGCGTTCAGGACGTGATGTTTCACGCCGCGCTGCTTGAGAATTTTGGCGAGCCGCTCGGACTTTTCAATGGAAATCGTCCCCACTAGCACGGGTTGACCCCGCTCGTGGTACTCCATGACTTCCTGGGCGATCGCCTCAAATTTTTCCTTCTCCGTGCGATACACCACGTCCGAATGATCCTGGCGCACCATCGCGCGGTTCGTCGGAATCACGTTGACGTCCAGGTTGTAGATCTTGGCGAACTCCGCGGCTTCCGTATCCGCGGTTCCGGTCATCCCCGCCAATTTTTCATACATGCGAAAATAGTTCTGGAACGTGATGGACGCCAGGGTCTGATTTTCATTGGCGATCTTCACGCCCTCTTTGGCTTCGACCGCCTGGTGCAACCCGTCGCTCCACCGCCGGCCCGGCATCAGCCGGCCGGTAAACTCGTCGACAATCTGCACTTCCCCTTCCTTGACCACGTAATCCACGTCGCGTTTATAAATGGCGTGGGCCTGCAAGGCCTTGATGACGTGGTGTACCACGTCGAGATTCTTCGGGTCATACAGGTTGTCGCCCACCAACAGGCCTTCCGCGGCCAGCAATTTTTCCACGCGGGCGTTGCCTTCTTCCGTCAGGGCCACCGTTCGTGATTTTTCCTCGATGGTATAGTCCCGTTCGGCGTTGAGCCTGGGAATGAGCCGGTCGATCCGGTTGTAGAGTTCCGTGCTCTGTTCGGCCGGGCCGGAGATGATAAGCGGCGTACGCGCTTCATCGATCAGGATACTGTCCACCTCGTCCACGATCGCGTACGACAACTCCCGTTGAACGCGCTGGCTCAGGTCGTTGATGACCAGGTTATCCCGCAGGTAATCGAACCCGAACTCGTTATTGGTGCCGTAGGTGATATCGGCGCGGTAGGCTTCTGGCCTGGTACAGGGACGAAGATAATTCAACCGTTTATCCGCCGCCTCGTATTCGGGATCGAACAGGAACGAGGATTCATGCTGGATCACGCCGATGGTGCAGCCCAGCGCGTGATACACGGGTCCCATCCATTGCGTGTCCCGTTTGGCCAGGTAATCATTGACCGTGACCAGGTGCACGCCTTTTCCCGCCAGCGCGTTCAAGTACGTGGGCAGGGTTGCGACCAGCGTCTTCCCTTCACCGGTCTTCATTTCCGAAATTTTCCCCCCGTGCAACACCATGCCGCCCACGAGCTGGACGTCGAAATGGCGCAGGCCGATTTGTCGCTGGGAGGCCTCGCGGCACACGGCAAAGGCTTCGGGCAGCAACGCATCCAACGTTTCTCCCGCGTCGAGGCGTTTTTTGAAAAGCTGGGTCTGATCCGCCAGCGCCTCGTCGGAAAGCGACTGCAACCCGGGTTCCAATTCATTGATTCGCGCGACGAGAGGGTGCAGCGCCTTCAACTCACGATCGTTTTTGCTTCCAAACAACAGATTGAGCAGTCTCACAAACATAAGGAACCTCTGATTTACTGCACTATCGGGCGCATGGCTGCGTTGTGTCCTCGCTCAACCCTCACCTATCTCCATGATAAGCTTCGGGTTTCGTTGCGGGACGCCTTGCCCTGCATCCCGCTATCCCAATAAATCAGAGGTTCCATAATGGGATCAATACCTCTGAAAAATGGTCAGCCTGAACGGGGTGTAGGGGCGACCGGCCGGGGTCGCCCACCCTCTACCTCCCCTCGCCCCTCCTTACAAAGGAGGGGAACCAAGAGCCCCCTCTCCCCTGGAGGGAGAGGGCCGGGGTGAGGGGGGGTAACCGCCATCAAACAACTGAACACAGACACACTCACAATGCATTTTTAGCCAGTATACCTGAATACGGTCGTGAATCGAACCCCTGATTAAAAGAAGACCGCCAGCCGGGTAGCCTCGGCTACCCGGAATTTGGCTTGAAGCAAATAAGCATATTTGGCTTGAAGCAAATAAGCATATATGGTAAAAAACGACACTTAATCTAGCTTTGTAGTATCAGTTGCATTATCCCGACTGCCCTAAAGTGCAGGGTTGCCACACAAAATGTCTTCTGTATCAGCAAAGGCCAAAGTGGCCATTCTTGTACCTTTGCTGGGATGTTTCGTCTGTCCTACCTCTTGGTCACAGGACTTTTCTGACCAATCAGTCGAATTTCTGGATGCCGTCGAAATTGCCGACACGCTGGCCGCGGAGGAAGAGCGGAAAATCAACATCACCATAGCCAAACCCGACACCACGACGCCGGCGCCGGTCAATGACCCTATGGCCGGCGAGATCTCCATCTCCAGAACGTCCTTTGTCCCGCAAGGCAGGCCGAAACCCCAACTCCCCCGCGACACCATTGCCGACCGCAAGGGATTGTGGCAAACCATCGCTCCGCAGCCACGGGTAGCCGAGCGCCGCGTCAGCCTGGCCGCCCTCGATATGACCGCGACCACGCCGTTCGACGCCCCCCGGGTCGCCATGATTGCCAAAACATCCGTTGTCCCGTGGGACAGACCGCAACCCGAACTCCCCCGGGATTCCATTGCCGACCGTAAAGCACTTCGGAAAACCGTCAGACTCATTAAATCCGAACGCCCGCCGTATCCCCAAGTGGCCCGGCAACAAGGCTGGGAAGGCACGGTCGTGTTACGCATAAACATCGATCAGGGCGGGAACGTGGGAACCGTCGCCACGCAAAAAAGCACGGGCTTTGACGCCCTTGACGAGAGCGCCACGGAGTCCGTCAAAAGATGGCGATTCGATCCGGCGAAAGACGGCGAGTTTCCCGTTGCCAGCGTGGTAGATCTGCCCATCAGGTTCAACCTTGACGAGTATGGAATCCAAGCCCCGCGGGAGCCCGAACCTGAACCCGAGCCTGAGCCTGAACCCGTAAAGGTGAAGAAGCCCGCCAGGCTGGTCAAATCCGAACGGCCCCCGTATCCGAAAGAGGCGCGACAGCAAGGCCAGGAAGGCACGGTCGTCCTACGAATCACCGTCGGGGCCGGCGGAGACGTGGAAAACGTGAACATTCAAGAAAGCTCGGGATTTCCCGAGCTTGACGAGAGTGCCGCACAGTCCGTCAAAACGTGGCAATTCGATCCGGCAACATTTGGAGACGATCCCATTTCCTCCGCAGTCGATCTGCCCGTCAGGTTCGACCTTGAGGAATATAAAGAAGAGGCTAACTAAAAAGGAAATTTGTAAAGGGGAGGGAAAGAATACGGACCCCTGTGCAATCTGACCATTCTGTCAACCAATGAGTGAACACATACAAAAATGGCCTAACAAGGGAGATTGTTCCATGAACGATTACCGAATTATTTTATCCCTGCTTCTGTTGTGCCTGTTGGCAATTCCGGTTCCGCAGGCCCTTGCGCAGCAAGACGCGGACGAGGACACAAACGTGACCAAACTGGAAGAAGTGATCGTGGTCGGGTCCCGTGTTCCAACCCGCTCGGCCCATGATTCCCCGGTGCCGGTGGACGTGATTGAAGGGAAAGACATGAGGAACTACGGGGTCAGGGACATGAACTCCCTCCTCAGGGCCACCGTGCCGTCCTACAACGTCAACCAGCAACCCATCGGCGACGCGGCCACGCTGGTGCGCCCGGCGAACCTGCGCGGCCTGCCCCCGGATTCCACCCTGATCCTGATCAACGGCAAACGACGGCACCGGGGCTCCGTCCTCACGTTCCTGGGCGGCGGCATTTCGGACGGGGCACACGCACCTGATCTGGCCGTAATCCCGGCCATAGCCCTCAAGCGCGTGGAAGTCCTGCGGGACGGCGCAGCCGCGCAATACGGGTCCGATGCCGTAGCCGGTGTGATGAATTTCCAGTTGAAAGACGCGCCCGACAGCGGCACGGTGGAAACCCGCTGGGGCAGGTATTATGCAGGAGACGGCGACACCGGCAGCATTGCAGGCAACTTTGGCGTGCCCCTGCCCCTCCCGTTCATTCAGTCCGGATTTGCCAACTTCAGCTTCGAATATGGAGCGTCCGACTGGACCGACCGCAGCATCCAACGCGACGATGCGCAGGGCCTGATCGACGCGGGCAACAAGCACGTGGTGAACAGCAGGTTCACGCGGAGTCCCAATGCCATGGTCTGGGGCGCACCCGAGGTCATCTATGACTACAAACTCTTCGGGAATGTCGGGATGAAACTGAACAGCAAAGCCGAACTCTACGGCTGGGGCAACTATGCCCAACGCAAAGTAGAAGGTGGGTTTTACTACCGTAATCCCAATACACGAGGCGGGGTATTCGAAGGAGAGAAGGTCAATGGTGATCCTACAGTTAAGGTCGCGAACCTCGACCCGACCCAAGGGGCCTGCCCTGTCGTGCCGGTGAACGATGCGGCCGACTATGCCAATGACATCGCAAACCTTCCCGATCACTGCTTCATGTTCAACAAAAAGTTCCCAGGCGGATTCACCCCGTTTTTCGGGGGGACGGTAACCGACTGGAGCATTGCCGGGGGTATCCGCGGAGACGTCTCTGACTGGCACTATGATTTCAGCGCGGTGCTCGGGCAACACAGCACGGACTTCTTCATGAGGAACACCATCAATCCGCAACTCGCCACAATGAGAACCGATATTCCAACGGAATATAACCCGGGCATGTATACGGAGACGGATCACGTGTTCAACCTCGATCTCTCCAGGTCACTTCAGACTGCCATGTTACCTTCCCCCCTGAACGTCGGCCTCGGCCTGGAGTATCGAGTGGAGCAATTCGAGGTTACGGCCGGAGGGAGGAATTCCTGGTTTATTGACGACAGTCCCGGAGGTCTGGCGGCACAGGGCTTCGGCATCGGGTCCAATGGATTTGCCGGATTCCACCCCGATATCGCGGGGACAAACAACCGGGGCAGCTACGCTGCGTACGTCGATTTGGAAACCAACCTGAACAAGGACATGCTCGTCGGCGTGGCCGGACGATATGAGAGATTCGAAACCTTCGGCGATACGTTGAACGGCAAGTTCAACACCCGTTGGCAAGCGACGCGCTCCATGGCGCTTCGCGGTTCGGTCAGCACCGGGTTCCGCGCCCCGACCGTAGGCCAAGCGAACATTCAGAACGTGACCACGGCGTTCGTCGATGGGCGACTCGCTAACGTGGGAACCTATCCGACGAACCATCCGATTGCGCAACGGAAAGGGGCTCAGCAACTGAAGCCGGAAAAATCCTTCAACCTGTCCGCGGGCACGGTATTGGACGTCGGCAACCTGAACGTGACCGTCGACTACTACCGGGTCGCGGTACGGGACCGTATCGCACGGAGCAACCAAATTGATTTGGATGCATCTGATCTGGCTTTCGCCCAATCCTTGGGGTTCACAGATGTCTTACGGGTAGCCTATTATGCCAACGCGTTCGATACCACCACAAACGGGGTTGACATCGTGGCGACCTACCCGATGCAGTTCGCCGGAGGGACCACCCTCTGGACGTTCGCGGGCAACTATAACCGGAGCGAGGTCACCGGCATCAATAATGAGGCTGCCATCAGTTCCAAGCGGATCACTCAGTTGGAAAAAACCCTGCCCTGGTTCCGGTTCACGATGACGGGCGATCACAGGCAGGGGCCATGGCGGTTCCTGGGCCGGCTCTACTGGTACAATGGCTTTACGGAGTTTACGACAGACGGTAAAGATAATACCCGTGTCAACGCCGGTCCGCAGTGGCTCGTGGACCTGGAAACGTCGTATAC
>JAPPLK010000059.1 GCA_028819435.1 Nitrospira sp. | reverse complement strand
GAGCGGATTCGGCAGATCGAAGCGAAGGCGTTGCGCAAACTCCGCCATCCGAGCCAAAGCAAGAAACTGCGCAGTTTCGCCGAAGGCTTTTGATCGTTTCGCTCCACGATGAACAGGACCGAACGAAGACGACAAGCCAAGTTGATGGCCAAGTCTCCAACGCCGGCAAAAACGGTCTTTGCCAAACAACTGTTGGAGGAGGCGATCAACCATCATCGGACGGGTCGATTGTCCCAGGCCGAAACCTGCTATCAAAAAATCCTCGCGCGGGACCCGGACCATGCCGACGCTCTCCATTTGCTCGGGTTAGTGGCGTACCAGCAAGGCCAATATAAGCGGGCGCTCGACTGTATCATGAAAGCCGTTCAACGCGACGCGGCAAAGCCACTGTATTTTTACAACCTGGGACTCACCCATCAGAAACTCGATCAGTTCCCCGAGGCTGAACGCGCCTATCGGCAGGCTCTCTCGCTCAAGGGCGATTACATCGAAGCGTTGGGGAACTTGGGCAACGTCCTGCGGGAAAAAGGCGAACTGGACGAAGCCTACGCGACGTACAAGCAGGTCTTGACGATTAAGCCTGATCATCCTGAAGGGTACAACAACCTGGGCGTGGTCCTGAAGGAGCAAGGCCGGCTGGACGAAGCACGGGACGCGTACCAGCGGGCCATTGCGCTCAACCCTGACAATGCCGAGGCCCATTACAATCTCGGAGTGATCCTGTTTGAAGACGATCGTCCGGACGAGGCGACCGCCCGGTTCCGGCAGGCCGTCTCCATCAAGCCTCAATACGCGAAAGCCCATCATCACCTGGGGTTGGCTCTATTGTGGAAACAGGATATGGATGGGGCCTTGCGCGAACTCCGCACGTCGGCTCACCTGCTGCAAAACCATGGAAAGACCGTCCGGGTCGATGCGCTTCATGCCTCCCGGATCAAGCATGATGAGGAACAGATCCACTATTTGACCGAACGTGGATTGTTGGTGCAGTCCGATACCCGATACCAGGCCACCTTGACCGCGTTACGAGAGCGGGTCTCGGAGGAGGCGAATCAACGAATCCGTCTCAGCCAGGAAGAGGTCAGTGCCCTTGCTCCGTCGCTGAACCGAATCCTGCATTATGCCGACAATCCGGCGTTACCCCAGGGAGCATTGAATCCGGAATTGAACGTGAAAGAGATTGAACGACGCTATAATGCGAGCCAGCCGGAAATCATTTCTATCGATACGTTGTTGAGGCCGGAGGCGCTTGCGGCCCTTCAGCGGTTTTGCCGGGAATCGACAATTTGGAAGAAGGATTATGAAGACGGCTACATCGGGGCGTTTCTGGGCGAAGGGTTTTCCTCGCCATTGTTGTTGCAAGTAGCCGAAGAATTACGCACCGCCTTTCCGGGCATCTTTCACCAACACCGGTTACTCCAGGCCTGGGCGTTTAAGCAGGACAGTGCCCGTCGTCCCTTGAAAATCCACGCCGATGCGGCGGCAGTGAACGTCAATTTCTGGATTACTCCCGATGACGCGAACCTCGACCCCGCGAGCGGAGGATTGATCGTTTGGGACAAGGAGGCCCCGCGGGACTGGGATTTCAAGGTCTACAATTCCACGGCGTTTCAGCCGAAAATCCGGGAGTTTCTGAACCAAAGCGGCGCGTCGCCCGTGAAGGTGCCCTATCGGGCGAACCGGACCCTGGTCTTCAACTCCGATCTCTTTCATGAATCGGACACCTGTGTGTTCCGGGATGACTATGAATCCCGCCGCATCAATATCACCTTCCTGTACGGCCGCCGACGCTGAACCACACCTCTCAGGTAAAGCTGAACGCATCTGAATCACAATATTGTATTACAAAAAATAATTGACAGAACTGATTTTCGTATTACAATTACATTATGGCTCGCCCAAAAGTTAAAAGTCCTCGCAAAAGACTCGTCAATTTCCGGCTTACGGACACTGAGTATTCGGAGATGCAACGCTCGGCGGAGGTAGCCGGGTATGATTCGCTAAGCAGTTATCTTCGCCACCTGTATGACAACCATAGAAATGTATCTCAAGCGAAAGAAGATTCGGAAATATACGGTGTTGCGCAACCCGAGATTTACAGAGAAACGCAATATGGCGAAATCTATCATGGCGATTCTCTTGGTCTATTACACGCGACATTGGCACCCAATTCTGTGGACTTGGTTATGACTTCCCCGCCGTTTGGTCTTGTCAGAAAGAAAATCTACGGTAACGAAGACGCTGATCGATACGTGCAGTGGTTTCGACCGTTTGCCGAAGGCATGCAACGGGTGTTGAAGGATAAAGGAAGTCTCGTGATTGATATCGGTGGGGCTTGGAACCCCCGGGCTCCTACTCGTTCACTTTATCATTTCGAGTTACTTATCGCGCTGTGCCGGGATTACGGGTTTCATCTTTGTCAGGAACATTACTGGTGGAACCCGGCAAAGCTACCAACCCCCGTAGAATGGGTAAACGTCAGGCGAATACGAGTGAAGGACGCTGTAAACTGTGTCTGGTGGCTGTCGAAAACGCCGTGGCCCAAGGCATCCAACAAACGTATTCTCGCCCCCTATAGTAATTCAATGAAATCTTTATTAAAGAACGGTTATAAGCCCAAGTTACGTCCATCGGGTCATGACATTTCCAATAAATTCGAGAAAGACAACGGTGGTTCCGTTCCACCAAACCTTTTGGCCATCGCAAATACAGAATCGAACGGAGCTTATCAGGACTATTGCCGCGCAAATAATCTGCCGGTGCATCCTGCAAGATTTCCAGCACGCCTTCCCGAATATTTCATTCGAATGCTTACTGATGAAGGGGATCTGGTGGTTGATCCTTTTGGGGGCTCATGCGTCACTGGTGAGGTGGCCGAATCGCTTAGGCGCAAATGGATTTGCTGTGAATTAAACGAAGACTACCTGAAAGGTGCTCTATCCCGATTCGTCGGCTTGAAGCCTCGATTGTCGAAAACGGATAACACTCCTTATCAGGTTTATCCACCGTGTTCATTGAATGGTTCTACAGACACTTCGCCGTTTCCAAAAGATGGGGGCTTTAAGCGTGCTCCCAAGAAGCCAACGCAGAAAAGTCTTCGGCTGTTTTAGCGCCTCTTCACAACTTAGTTTTGATTGTGCGCTTGCTGGGAAACTTCAGAGGATTCTGAAAGATGGCCTTTCGGAGTCATGAGAAGCCGGCGAGAAAAGAAAACGGGAAGCCGTTACAGGCTGATGAATCGATCGCAGCCCGTGATGATTTGGGAGAGGACCACCAGTCCGCAGAACGTCACTTCCTGCCCATAGCCTTCCGTGGATACTTTATGCTGCTGGCATCCGTAGGCGCAGACGTTCAATTTGACGCCTGCCGAAGCCAGGCTGAGGACCACCGCGTTTTCCAGGTTTTTCACGCCCTCATCGATGAGATACAAGTACACGCTCACGTGTGAACGCAGGGCTTCGCGGCTCAAGCCGACGACCACGTCCGCGTTGGGATGAGAAGGGGGGGTTGACAGAAGCAAACCCAGCTTTTTGCCTGCTAGATCGTTCATGGGCACAATGTCCTATGGAACCTCTGATTTATTTGTGATAGCGGGATGCAGGGCAAGGCGTCCCGGAGCGAAACCCGAAGCTTATCA
>JAPPLK010000092.1 GCA_028819435.1 Nitrospira sp. | reverse complement strand
CACAGGGGCCTGCCCCTACAAGCTGTATCCCTTTGCCCCCGGTCTGAACAACGGGAGAGGGCCAGGGTGAGGGTGCCTAGGTGTAGCCGCCGCATCTCATGCGGCTTGAAGAGGCCGATACCAAGAAGCGCCATGAGGCATGTCCCGGCCCCCGAGCAGGGATGGCGCGGCTACACATAAGAAGAGCCCGCCAACTATTCCGGATAAGTCCCTCCGCTACCATGCTTCTCACGTGAAGCGGCACGTTGGGGTTGAAACCGCTGCAAAAAAGTGTAAAATCGTATCTTATTCTACATCTTGTAGATCAATTGAATGTTTCCATTGAGGTACGTCTACGGGTTGTGGTTGAACCAGTATAGTCAAGTACAGAAGTCCCCTGTCATCCTATTGCACGTTTCCTGCAACCATCTCATCGCCATGCCCAAAACAAAAACGTCAATTTCCTCGCGGACGCGGCTGATCCCCCCAAGCCTTCTGCTCGTCATCGTCCTGCTTTTCCCAGGCTGTTCGGTCGTGAAAACGACCTATGACGTTGTCACCGGTACTGTGAAAGGGACTTACAAACTGGTCAAAGGGGTTTATACCGTCACAACCGAAACCGCCAAAGTCACCTACAAGATTGGCAAATTTACGTTCGATGTCGTACGGGCTCCATTCGACTGGCCCCTGACTCGTGATGTGATCGAAACAATCGACGGGTTGCCGGTCAAGGAAGCCATTCGCCAAGGCCGGGTCAAATGGGCCCCATACGTCGTGAAAGGCAGACGCTACGTGCCCATGAACGTCAAACAGGCACAACGCTATGAAGAAACAGGGATCGCGTCATGGTACGGGGAAGAAACCCGTCGGCAACAAGGAGGGCACATGACTGCGAACGGCGAAGCGTTTAATCCCATGGGCTTGTCCGCCGCGCACAAATACCTGCCGTTACCAATCAACGTTGAAGTGACGAACCTGGGAAACGGTCGATCGATTATCGTTCGAGTCAATGATCGTGGACCCTTCCCCAGTGTCAATAACCCGGATTCAGGAAAGCGCATTATCGACTTGAGTTATGGAGCCGCCAAAAGACTGGGGTTCCACAGAAAAGGGTTAGCCAGGGTCCGCGTGAAAGTCATCCCCGTTCAGGTCGAAACGTAGAGACGTAGGTCAGTCAGAACTCATTCCGGGTCTCGAGCGCTTTGCAAGCCCCGAACACCGTCATCAGGATGATTCCCCGGCGCGCGGCTGTTCGACTCCGATACCGTAACCGGGTGGGACGTTTCAGGCTCTCCCGGGCAACGACGGGTACCGGAACAGCATTCGGCAATTCAGCCGTCGCCTCTTCGGGCCGGACGCTCTCAAAAACCGGCGAAGGGAAAGACGACTCCCGGACGCTCGATTCTTCCTGGTACCGCGTATAGCGTTCGATCTGCTCCCGCAACCAACTCCCGATGGAGGCAATGAACCAGACCAACAGCACGATTCCAAGAAAGACAAATGCCTCGACGGTCATCCCATTGCCTCACGTCACGGCTTGGATTCGGGGCTCTCTTCGTCGCGCCCAATAGCCTCTCGCATGGCGGTATCGGCCTGCACGTTCTTCATTCGATAATAATCCATGAGTCCGATATTGCCCTTCCGAAACGCCTCGGCCATGGCGCGCGGCACTTCGGCTTCGGCCTCGATCACCCTGGCACGCATTTCCTGTTCCAGGGCCACGGCCATGGCCCGCCGCTCTTCGGCCTTGGCCTGCGCAATCTGCTTATCGGCGTCAGCCTGGTCGATCTGCAACTTCGCCCCGATATTTTCACCCACGTCCACGTCCGCGATGTCGATGGATAGAATTTCAAACGCGGTCCCGGCATCCAACCCCTTTTGGAGAATATGTTTCGAGATTTCATCTGGATTTTCCAACACGTCCTTGTGCCTGTCCGATGAACCGATGGTGCTCACCATGCCTTCACCCACCCGGGCAATGACCGTCTCCTCCCCTGCCCCGCCGACAAGCCGGTCGATATTCGCTCGCACCGTCACGCGGGACACGGCGATCAGTTGAATGCCGTCTTTCGCCACCGCGGTTATCCTCGGGGTTTCAATCACCTTCGGCAACACGGACATTTGCACGGCTTCCAAGACGTCGCGACCGGCCAGGTCGATAGCCGCGGCGCGCTTGAAGGGCATGGGGATGTTCGCCTTGTCCGCGGAGATCATGGCATTCACCACTTTCACTACGTCGCCGCCGGCAAGAAAGTGGGCTTCGAGATCATTGATGGGAATTTCCAGGCCGGCCTTGACCGCGCTGATCCGCGCCGTGACCACGGTGCCGGGCGGCACCCGGCGAAATCGCATGCCAACCAGGGTCAGGAGCCCCACGTACGCATTCGAGGCCCAAGCCGCAATCCACAATGGAATGGGGATCAAGTACAAAAACGCCGTCAGCAACACGCTGACGATCAACAACAGAGCGAGGGTGCCGAAGACCTGCATTTCTGCGCCCATGAGGAGACCCTCCTTTCGACCCGTATGAACCGGAATATTGGAACTCTAACACAAATGGAGCAGGAATGGCTCGGATTTCAGGGGGAATTGTCGGCTTACGCTACGCTCGTCCGACCTACGCTGATCTACAACACAGGAGGGGAACGAAAGAGCCCCTTCTCCCCACGGCGGGAGAGGGCTGGGGGAGGGGGAAATTGTCAGCGAAGGCCTGAACACATACAACAATGACGAATCGAGCGGCACCGGCTAGTTTCATGCCAACGGTTAATTCATTTCCGCTAGATCCTTCAGCATTTCCAGGCATTGCGGTTGGCGCAATTTCCTGAGAGCGGACACTTCAATTTGGCGAATGCGTTCCCGGGTCACGCCAAAATCTTCGCTGATTTCTTCGAGGGTATGCCCTTTGACGAATCCGATCCCGAACCGTTTTTTGATGATGTATTCTTCCTTCGGCGTCAAGACACCCAGGACTTTGTCCACTTGACGTCTTGTATCGGACCGTAAGGCAGCCGCGTAAGGAGTTGGCCTTGATATTCATCAGTCAAACGTAACGCCCGGACCCGGTCGACAATGCGTTGTTGCGCAGAGTCCACGGGTTTCAGGACGCGAGAAGCACCGGCCGTGAAGAAACTTGCCGAATACCATCCGGGAATGCTGACACACCCAAGGACGAAGTTACTTAAGCATTGTCCGGTTCTGTGACATCGGATAACGGAACTTGACGCATGTGACAATCTCTACGAGTTTAAAATAATTGATTCCCTTGACGATTATGCAGCTTGTGAAGCGGGTTTCCTGGAGCCCAGTCCAGCCGATTGTTTTGCCATTTTCGGATAGACTGTTTCTCCGCAATTCAAACACCGTAAGGTCTCGATACGAAGAAAAGGGCCATCCGGATCATAAAAATGATCTCTGACCATAAGCCCCCCACATCGTGGACATTTCATCTGGTATCCCCCCTTGGTCTCGACTGCTCCGACGCATCCAAGAACAGTCTTTCGTAGATCGTTCCGCAACGAATTGCGCGTGTTTTTTACTTATAGCTCCATCCATAACCAGTTTTAGCGGCAAATCAAGGGCTCGGCTCCATGGAAAAGTTTTCCGAGGTATCTTCGTTTAGCCACCTTTTCCCATAAACAGCATAACTATTTGATTTTAAAATGAAAAAATACAGACATTG
>JAPPLK010000026.1 GCA_028819435.1 Nitrospira sp. | reverse complement strand
CCCGCGAGGGGAGAGGGAGGAGATAGGATTTCCTCTCCCTTGATGGGAGAGGATAAAGGTGAGGGTGGTCAGGGAGGGATGCGAGGGGAGAGGGAGTGTGGAGCGGGTATTGTCAAGGGATGAGTGAGTAATACGGGAAAACATTTTATGTCGGTAACCAGTGTTACAGAAATCGATGATTTAGTCCGGGAGGTGCAGAGTTGTTATCCGGACGCCGATGAGGCCTTGCTCCGGCGCGCTTATGAGTTCTCGGCGAGGGCGCATGAGGGGCAGACTCGCCGGTCCGGCGAGCCGTATTTGCAACATCCGCTGGCCGTGGCCGGCATTTTGACCTTCCTCAAGCTGGACGTGACTGCCATCGTAGCCGGGCTTCTCCACGATACGTTGGAAGATACCGTGGCGACCCAGGAAGAGTTGCAGGCGCATTTCGGGGATGAAGTCGCGCACCTCGTGGAAGGGGTGACGAAGATCGGACAAATCCCGTTCCGGACGTATGAAGAGAAACAGGCTGAGAATTTCCGGAAAATGCTGTTGTCGATGGCTGACGACATCCGGGTGGTCTTTATCAAGTTGGCCGACCGCCTGCATAACATGCGGACGCTGGGCCATTTGCCGGAGAGAAAGCAAAAACAGATCGCCCAGGAAACCCTGGAAATTTATTCGCCGCTGGCTAACCGGCTGGGCATGAGCGGGATGAAACAGGAACTGGAAGATTTATGCTTTCAGTACCTCAAGACCGAAGCCTATTCCATGCTGAAGCTTCGGGTGGCGAAGCGGGATGAGGAACGGCAGGATTACGTCCAGTCGATCATTCAGGAGACGGTGGATGCGTTGACCAAGGCCGGGTTGCCCGGTCGAGTGGTCGGACGCCCCAAACACCTGTACTCCATTCACCAGAAAATGGAGAGCCAGGGCATTACGTTCGAGGAAGTACACGACCTCGTCGCCATCCGTATCATTACCGACGCCAAGATCAATTGTTATACGATTCTCGGCGTCGTGCATGAAGCCTGGCCGCCGGTGCCCGAGCGTTTCAAGGATTACATTGCCACGCCGCGCACCAATCTCTACCAGTCGCTGCATACCACGGTTTTGGGGCCGCAGGGCGATCACGTGGAGTTTCAGATTCGTACGGAAGAAATGCACCGTCTTGCCGAATATGGCGTGGCGGCGCATTGGCGGTACAAGGAACAGGTGAAGGTCGACGAGCGCGACGAGAAGGTCTTCAGTTGGCTCCGGCAATTCGTGGAGTGGCACCGGGACCTGTCCGACAACCGCCAGTTCATGGATTCCGTCAAACTCGACCTGTTTCACCTGGACGTGTTTCACGACGTGGTTTTCGCGTTCACGCCGAAGGGCCAAGTGAAGGAACTGCCGCTCGGTTCCACGCCGGTGGATTTTGCCTATGCGATTCATACGCAAGTCGGAGATCATTGCGTCGGGGCGAAAGTGAATGGAAAGATCGTTCCTCTTCGCCAAGCACTTGCCAGCGGCGATACCGTGGAAATTCTGACTTCGCCGACCCAGGTCCCGAAGAAAGAGTGGTTGAAGTTTGTTAGCACGTCCCGCGCGAAAGCGAAAATCAAACATTTTTTGAAGGGCGAAGAGCAAAAGCAAGGATTGGAATTGGGGCGTCGATTACTGGAGCGTGAATTTCGTCGTCGGGAGCTTTCCTCCGCGCAGTTGGGGCAAGCGGACCGGCTGTCCCAAGTCGCCGGCAAGGGAGGTTATGAATCCGTCGATGAGATGATGCGGATGGTCGGATATGGCCGTCTGTCCGCCGCGCGACTGGTCAATTGGCTCGTGTCGCCGGAGACGGGGCCTGCGAAAGACAAAGAGTCCCTGGTACCCAAGGCGGTCTCGGCGCAGGGCTCCCCGAAGTCCGTCAAGGTCATGGGTGGGCGGGACGTCCTGATGCAGTTATCGAAATGTTGCGTGCCGGTTCCGGGTGATCCCATATTGGGCTACATGACGCGTGGGCGCGGGCTGACGATCCACGCCAAGGGCTGTCCCAAGCTGGAGACCATGGATTATGAAAATGATCGCCTGGTTGAAGTGGAATGGGACGTGGTGGTCGATGAACGGCACCTGGTCAAGGTCTGCGTGTTGACCTTTGATCGTCCCGGCGTGCTGGCTAACGTGTCGTCAGCTATCGCCGCTTCCAAGGCCAACATCAGCCGCGCGGAAATTACGACTCGTGAAGATCGAAAGGCGGTCCTGGACTTCATGATCGAAATTTCCGATACCCGCCACCTCGAACTCGCGCTCGAAGCCATCGGGCGGGTGGATGGCGTCATCTCAGCCAAACGCGTTCGGGAATGGGAACATTCGTGAGCGCGCTAGTTCGGCAGTTCGATCGTGAGTCGGGTGCCGACGCTCAGGTTCAGCGTCGCGGCTTGCCCCGCACCCAGTTCCAGGACCTGGACCGCAGCGGTTTTCGGCCGGTAACGGGGACAGAGATTGTCGGTTCTCGTGCAGATCGGGACGTACCGTTCGACGTGAACGATGGTCCCGTCCTGGTCCAGCCATAGAATATCCAGGGGCATTTTGGTGTTCTTCATCCAGAACGTCCAATAGCCGGGCTCTTGAAACTCCGGGAAGGTGAACAGCATGCCTCGGTCCGGGGCCATGCGCGTTCGAAACATCAGACCTTGACTCCGTTTGGCCGGCGTATCGGCGATTTCACAATAAATCATGAGTCCATCGGGTGTCGAAACCGTGGCCAGCCCGCCTGAAAAACCGCCTGCCCCGGATGGTGGAGGCGGCTGCGCGGCGAACGCCAGGAAGTTTGTGCCCAGGATGAGACAGGCCGTCAGGTGGAAGACTCGCCGGATGAATGCCCATCCGGTCAGCGTCGAAGAAACCGATTCCGGTCGTGCCATGGCGGTCATGCTAGGGGCTCCGGAAAAAGCCTGTCAACCGGGGACAACGCCTGCCAATTCCCTCCACTTTTTCGCTTGACGGACCCATGATCCGTATATATAATTTTTTGTTTGGTGGGGTCGGTCTTTAACGGTCTTTAAAAAGAAATGCTCGAAATGCCCATTTTTACCTGTGTTGCAGGAAAAATTGGGCTTTGTCTTGTTGGGCTTTGTCTTGTATCCCCGCTTCTTCCCTTAATTTTATTGACGTAGGAGGGGACTGCCGAACGACTGAGTTGTTGAACGGGCAGGTACCCGAGTGGACAAAGGGGGCAGACTGTAAATCTGCTGCCGTCGGCTTCCAAGGTTCGAATCCTTGCCTGCCCACCATAATATTGAAACGCGTGTGACCAGATAATAAACGGGATATTCATTACTGGCCTGTTGAGTCAAAGGAGTGAGTAAGGCCGACGGCGAATTCGAAAACAACGGTGGCGGGCGTAGCTCAGTGGTAGAGTTCCAGCCTTCCAAGCTGGCTGTCGCGGGTTCAAATCCCGTCGCCCGCTCCAGCGAACGCTTGAAGCGTGACGCGGTTATCGCTGACCAGCGATACGGGAATTCACGTCTCCATTCACAACGCCCACGTAGCTCAGTTGGTAGAGCACGTCCTTGGTAAGGACGAGGTCACGCGTTCAATCCGCGTCGTGGGCTCCATTATCCCGCTGGAATATCACTGAAACATCAATGAGGTCTATTTTTTACTAGCTTCTAGGATTGTTCGTCTCACGTGGGAATGATGTCGTTTCCATCGGGGACGAGGTGTTTGGGAGGGGCAGATGGCGAAGGCGAAATTTGATCGGAAGAAGCCGCACGTGAACGT
>JAPPLK010000071.1 GCA_028819435.1 Nitrospira sp. | reverse complement strand
AGACGTACAGGCCGCCATCAACTATGCCGAAGAACTGGTTGAACAGGCCCCCCCCACCCGCTCCCCATGGGCTGACTTCCGATGACCTTGAATCTGTTCAAGGAAATGAAGCTGGCGTGTGATCTGCCAAAGCATCACCTCCGGAAGGGTGATGTTGTAAAACTAGTGGACCACCACATTGCCCCTGATGATACAGAAGGCTACTCCATAGAAGTCTTCAACACTGTAGGCGAAACAGTCGCCGTCACCGCCGTTCCCATCTCGGCTCTCGAAGCACTTCGCTGTAGAAATTCCTAATTGCAAGCATGATTGCTCATTAGTCTTCCAAGACATTCATCAACGATTCCGCGCCAAAGTTTAAGAGAAAGTCACTATAGTAACTGTCAAAGACGTCGCGTATATATTCATCTACTAAAATGTCTTCCGGTTTTCCTTCTTTGTTGATCTGTAAACTATAATTCTTTTTCTTTGTGATTACGTAAAGGAAGAGCGCATGAAAATATACAGAGGCGAGATACCTCTTCTGTGCCGCAACAATTTGTTCTTCGTTCTTTAGTTTTGAGCGATGGCTTAAAAACACGCTACTGTCCAAATTGATATAGATCGTTTCCAGCTTATCTCCTTCTCCTACAGACCACATCACAGTATCGTGATTCATTGGAATACCTTGTTGCTCAAGATTATCCCAATCATTTTTCTGTACGCGCTTGAGTTCCGGAAGACCTATAGGGTCACTGTCTTCCTCTTCCTTGGGGATAGGTTCTTTTGACCCTTTTCCCTCGGATATTTTGACCAAAATGATTTCTTCAAGCGCCTCTCCACAACCATCTAGAGAAGCTTTAACTTCGAGTTCATCTCCAACCTGAACCTCCTTGGTTGGGGTGATGCTGACTTTAATGGTGCCATTTTCAGGACTGCTTTTTACAATATTCAGCAACTGTGAAATCTCTTTCTTATCGCCTGGAATGTCACCACCCTCTGGCTCGGAATACTTAATCTGCAATAACCCGAGTTGCAAATTCCCCGGCTCTTCAACCCTATCAAAATAGTCGTTTTCGACGTCGGTATCGAACAATAGAGTCTTTTCCCCGTTCAAAGGGACAGAAACAACACTTACACCGTCTTTCTTTTTTTGGAATTTAAACATAGACGGAAAACGTTTGGGCTGAAAAAGGTTTTCTTCTTTTCTCTCTTTTGGTTTATTCTTCTCCGGTCCTTTCTTTTTCTCTTTGTGTTCTTCTAATTTGAGAGTCTGCTCTAAAAGCCTGAACAGTTCACTATTTTTAGGTAAATTCTTGGCAAACGATTTGACCAGATCAGAAGTATCTTCGCTTTCCAGGCCAATCGACTCTTTGCGTCTACGGTTTATTTCCTCAAGACGACTCTTGCGAAGCTTTTCTCCCAAAAACCTTCGCAATTGCATTGCCTCATCACCTTTCTTAAGGCGTCCCGGTCTGACATAAATAACTCTTCACGGAAATCAGGCTTCATCCCAGTACAATCTACGTGAATCAGGAGAGAGTCTTTGAGCAGGTTAAATTTTAAGGTACGCGTAATGAATTCCGACGTGAAATGCCCATGAATTTGTCCATTGACAGAAAACATCACAGACATATCATTCTTGAAGAATCTTTCCCGAATTATATCCTTGGTCTTCTTGGCATCTCTCCCTGACAGCTTTGGCTTGAACACATAACAGCTAATTTTTGCCTTGCTAAAGAGTTCGTCCTCGTATTCTTCGGAAAAAGATGAATCGACGTAGTCATTTTTGTCTTCCTCCAAACGTCTCTTGAGACCAAACAAATCTAGTTCCAAAACCTTGTTGTTTGGATAACGCTCCTTCTTATCAACCGTCAGAATAGGCAGAACCGGCTCAAACAGGAACTCGTTTAGGCTTTGATTCAGATCTTGAGCAAAACCCGCATAGCCAGGAGGAAATTGATAAGAATACATCTTTATAATCGTGCCAGTTTTGAACTTCCGTCCAAACAACTTTAAATCCATATCGGCAGACTCAAACGAGGGAACGTCTCCATCAATTTTCAAATACTCGAAATGGCTGTGTCTCTTGGCATCTTGCGAACTCCCTATTTTTCTCTGCCGCACAAGCGTAAAGCCAAACGGACCCAAGTTATCAAACCGTTTCGATCCAATGAGTTGGTAACGTTCCTTGCCACAAAACAACAAGGCACCACTGCCACCCATATTGTACTTGCCTTGTACAAAATGGATGTCAATCTTGTTGCCGCGAACGAGCGAGAGAAAAGTATTTTCAAAATCTTCAGGGCGCTGGCCTTCACCGTTGTCATATATAATGACTGAGGTGTTTTTCGGTGGGCCGTCAGCGATAATCTGAATTTCTTCGGCCTGTTTTCGCCTTGTGGACTGAAGATCCCATTTTTTGTGATCGACGAAAAATTTCTGTAAAGCTTCCTCCATATTACGTGGAGCATCAAACGCTTTTGGGTCTATTCCAACTTCATAACATTTTTTCATCAAAAGAGCGTCGATAGAATTCGTCACTTTCTCGACAATGGCCGCAATAGGGTTCGACTGCTGTCCTCTAACGATGCCAAAGAAATTTTCGTCACCGCCTAAAGGGTGCCAATGTTCATCACGGAAAATCTCTTGGTGTTCGTCAATAATCTCCCGAACCATATCTTCAGTCGGAGCGAAGAAAAGTTCTTCAAATAAAGTTTGGGTATTGATAGAGGCCATACAATTCAGTTATTCATGCTGTATCCCATCGGCAATATCCGATACACCGCCCAGGAATTTCAACTAAGCATTCGACTGGAAACACTTTTCAAAATTTCGTCGACAAAGCTCTTGAGTGCCGATTCATCAGTTTTCACAAATCCTGTTGATGTATCAACGCTGTACAGGAACCAGAGTCCTTTATACCCAGCTTCTCGAGCCCTCTTTTTGAGCGATTCTTTTCTAGATTCAACACAACACTCAGCAAGCAGAAAAACTTTATTGACCCCATACTTTTTCAGTGAAGAGGGATACTTTTTATCAATGGTTGTTAGTTTGGATTTACAACTGATGACAGCCAAGACAGAACTGGCCTCGACGAATGTGAATTCCATAATCGGTCTACTGCTACCGTTCCAACGACAGATCCAGCCCTTTTTGTGGATTACCACATCGCATTCAGGCGAACATGATTGACCGTTTTGATCTAAGATGTGTCCCCAGCTTACTTCAAGGTCAGCCGACGAAAGTCGTTCTCGAAGAAAATAAATCACGCGAGCGGAAAGGTGTAACCCCTTAACAAATCCCAAAATGTCACCCTCATATTTCCCGTCTGACCGTTTGACGAGCGGAGGATGATCCCGCAGAAGCTGTAATTCAGACGAAAGCCCAACAAGCTGCCCGATGGCTAGACTTACTCCTACCGGCAACTGATCTGCCTGTTCCTTCGCTTTTCGTGACACAGAAATACTCAGTAATCCAGAATCGCAGGGATCACATGCTTCAGTGGAGTCCGTAATTTTTTTGCAGTGTTTGTCAAAGCACTTTTTCCTTTAGCAGAAAGCACCATTTGTCCAAGCGCCCCCTTTACTTGAAAGGAAAGAATTTCGGAAGCAGGAATATACCTAGTGAACTGTTTGCGAATATCTGCGGGATTAGGGTTCCCTCGAATGACAAACTCAGCCACATACTCCTTTTGGGTCTTGCTTGCAGAGACTTTTTGTAACAAAACAGTTATCGACCTGCTGTCTCCTGTACGTCTGAGTTCAACAACAGCCCGGAGATCAATCGTATCAATAGCCTGTGAGGCCAAGGCATTGGCTACAACTTTCTGTTCGTGTTCAGGTAACATCGCTAACTGAGTAGTAGCATCAACGCTGTCCAGTTTTCGTTTTTCAAAAAGGGTCTGGACATCCTGCGATAACTTTTTGACGTGGGAAAACTGAGTCAACATTTTCGCAGACACGCCGATACGATCTGCCACAGCCCTAATACTCCCCATTTTCCCAACCGCAATATCGAGCCATTTGGCAATTTCTGTCAGTGATAACGGTCGAGTTTTCCTGCGTGTGCAAGAGATTAAGATTGCTAGGGCTTGCTCCAGTTGCTCGTTCTTCAACGTGCGGATGGTGTTTTGAGTTCTTGTCACGCCAAAAACCCCTGATTACGCAACCAGTCTGCAAGAACCTTGGAGGCAAGCTCCCCAGCTTCTATTGACATGGCCTCGGTTGCAGTAATGAGACCTTGTCGTACCTCGTCTGGCAAACTGATAAGTATGCTTTGTTCAACATGGGGCTTCATCGCCTTCTCTAATATATTTTCTGCCGTGGCACGCTTTCCCCTCTCGCCATACATCGCCAGCCGCCTCTTCTGATGTGTTGTAGGGTTATGCGTTATGATGAGATCCACCAGCGTTTCGGCTTTCCCTAAGTTGCCTTGGGCAGCACGAATCGCCCTCTTAACATCGGCGGGTGATACTTTGCCTTTTTCCATTAAGGTCTTCATCTTTGGCGTTGCTCTCTCTTCGATGAGAATTAAATCTCGAATTTTTCTAATCGAAAGACCCGTTTCTTTCTGAACTTGCCGTTCATCTTTGTTGTACTCCTTATACAGATATGTAATCGCCTTGGCAGTGTCATGGTAATCCAAATCACGGCGCTGCATATTCTCAATAAGAGATTTTACAACTGCCTCGGTTTCTGAGAGGGTCCCCACGAAAACGGCTCGAATATCGCCTTTTCCAAGTTTCTGATGAGCGAGAAACCGACGCTGGCCTGAAATGAGTTTATATGGAGTATCTCCATGCCGACCCATCAAGACTATAGGCTGAAGCAAACCGTGCTTCTTGATGCTGGCAATTAATTCGTCCAGATCTTTCGTCACATCGGTCACTCTCACATTGTCAGTACTAATTGTGATATCCGTGAGAGGAATGCTGTATATCTTTTCTAGAGAACGCTCTTGCGTTTTCGTTATATCTCGATTCATAGCAGTATCCTCATAATTGGCAAATCAGGCATGCCCTCTGTTCATCGTCGTCGTCTTCCAGTCCCCCTAAGACTTCGATAAGTTTCTTGTTGCCTCGGTTCGTTTTTTTTCGTTCCTCGGACTCAGCATAGCGAACTTTGATTCTCGTAATATTTTCAGGTTTTCGGAGTTCGCTCAAGGGCATTCCTTGAATCCAGGTGAAAGTTTTACCAGGATTATCCGTGATCTTCTCGTATTTCTGGGCTTCCTCGAATTGGTCGGGATGGGTTTCGAGTAGCCGCACCCATTCAATCGGGCGCTGAAAAAAGCAGAAGTAGCATCCTGAATGGGTCCTGCCCCATGTGAGATAGGGTGGCATCCCAATGCCACTATCCCGCAGGATCTTCATGACGCCTGCATAGTCAATCCCATCTTCTTTGAAGGGAAACACAGCTTTTATATTCGGCTTCGTGCTGATGTAGCCAACGCGGTCTTCGTCGGCGCGAAGACCAACATAGCTGACCACAGAATCTTCACCCACGTATTCCTCAAACGGTTTCAATTTAAGCAACTTCGTACACCATCGCATATTCGGTGAGGGAAGATACCCGCCAAACACCTCAAGCCAGTGGTCGAATCCTGCTCTAGCGTTCAGACGCACAATTTTTTTGCCCAGGAAGGCTTCAACGCGATTCAAGTACTCATACGTTTCGGTCAATTCTTTGTCGGTATCGCAGAAGACATATTCCATGTCCTTCACACGGTCACGCATATAAAGTGCGAGTGCGGTACTATCCTTCCCTCCCGACATGCAGAGGATATGCCGTGTTGATTGACTCATGCCTTTCCTTTTTCTCCGTCTTCCGAATTTGCCCTAATTGCCCGCGATGCTGCTACGAGACCAAGACGTTTGCCTTTGGTCAATAAGCCTTCAAATTGCCTTTGCAGATCTTGGAGTTGATCCTCTTCATTTGGTGCGTAGTGAACCACTTGCTCATGCTCGACCCCGTCGGCTTGAGTTATTGCCAATCGAATGCCAACGGAATTCTTGGGCAATCTACCTTCAGCGAACGCAACACTCTCCACGCGATGAAATCTTGCAGAATATTGGCTAAGCTCGTAGCTGAAGACCTCTTCTTCCGCGTCATGCCATTTAGATGGTGGTTTGAGTGCAAGATAGCTCGCGACAGATTCGAGCCAATCTAATTCCGGCAAGCTGTCATCCATCAACCGCAGACAGAAGGCTCGAAGCTTCGGTTCGGTTATCGTGAGTAGAATTTGTTCAGATCTAGCTGCAAGCGCTGTCCGAAACTGTTCAAAAGTGCCGGGTAAGTCAAACGCGGCACGAAATTCATGGCGCAACCGTTCCCGCAATTCCGGAAAAGCCACCTTTAAGTCGTCCAAGGCGGCTTTTAATGTTTTCACAAAAACTGATACCGGTTTACTGGTTAAGGTTTCAGCCTGAATTGGTTCAAAGCCACATGCCTTCGGCAATTCTGTGAACAACAACTTTGCAGGTTCGCGCGCGTTCAGGATGGCGTCTCTCACAGCCAACGTTTTGCCGGAGAGTTTCTTCGTATTCAATACATAGGTCGGAAGTTGAGCAACAAAAACACATAGTTGTTTTACCACGTCGAGAAGTTCGAATTCTCGCTGTGCCGACCCTTTGATGTCCAACACATTCAGGAGCCGTTGAAAGAGTTCAGCCCGAACTCCTTCCATCTTGCAATATTGAATGTCAAACCGTTCCGGAGCTTTCGTCAGCAAAAGCATCGCTCCGCCATTCAGTTCGCGGAGAAAGGTGCCGTCTTTGTAAAAGGCCACGTCTTTTTCATAGGCGATGGCAAATACCGTCAGGAGGAGCGGAATGAGGCCGTCGCGAACACCGTAGGGTGGTCTCCTCAATTCAGCAAACAACAATGCCATATTGACGCGGCTGTCCGCCTTGTCCATCACAAGCTCACGAATCCGTTGCAACGTTGGAAGAACGTTACATTTCTCATCAATCTCGTCGTTGGGTGCGCCAATGCGCCAACGATCCTCTTGCACATGGTGTAACCCTGTACTTTTGAACACCGAGAGATACATGCTCATCTCCGGTGGTTTTTTTTCAGGAATCATGCCTAAGAACTTGGTTCCTGGCTCCGTGAACATCCGTTCGATCAACCGCATTCGCGCCGCTGCCGCTGCCGAACTCAGATTGCGCCGATTTACGAGTTCATTTTGAATGCGTGGAGCACAGTTGTATACTTCGTCGCATATTCGAGACAGCCTAGACAAAAGCTCGCGACCATCTTTCATTTTGAGCGGACGCCCTTCGTGAAACCATTCGAGCATCATTCGGCCCGTGAACTGTTTGAACCCAACGTAGCTCTGAATTCTTTTGTCCAACTGTAAGCGTGCTACGGCTTTCTGACGTGAGACTTCTTCTCGGGCGAACTTGTCTGCGTTCAGTTCAGGTGTATTCGTAGAAATCCACTCCCATCGTTGAACCTCTTGAACCAAGTTTGCTAGATGATTCAGTGGAGAAGGAACTGCCACAAGCCAGTTCGAGCGTTGCTTGACCTTTGAATCTTTTACGAACTCCAATGCTGTCTCACACTCAGTTGGCGTTTCGCACAACGGCACGATGATGAGTCCATCGGCGACAGTTGGGTGCCATTCAAACAGACCGGACAATTCGTTCACTGAGCAATAGCGGACATCAAAGTGACGGAGGTTACCCGTCTCTATGTAATGCCGCCGTGCGACGATAGGCCGGGATTCCAGGGAATCCTTGATAAAGTTGCCGACGTGCTGCGGGGCATCAACAACTCGGCTTGCATCCTCGTATGCTTTTTCCAGATCGACAGACGTGTGTGGCCAGAGGCAGAGGCCACGCGCACGACCGCGGTTGTAAATGACCCCTCTGTCCTTGTGGAGTTTTTTTAAAGCGTTTGGAACCTGTCTTCGTTCCGTGTGGTGAAATCGCGCCAACGCCATCACGACCGATTCCTCGGTCGGCACGAGATCACCATCGTTGATCAGGTTGAGGATCCCCACTGTTTTTAGAATTTTAACTTGGAGTTCGTCTTCCGTGGCGAAACTTTCGACTATGGAATCAATGAGATTCCAGTGGCTGCGGTAGCTCTGGACGGCAAGACGATGACCGAAGTTTGTCCGTACATAATCATAGAAGTTATGCAAGCGATACAGGTTTCCTTCCTGCAGGTTCTTCTCTGAAAAGGCTTGCAAGCCAAACGGTTCATTCGACATCAGGAAGCTGAAGAGCGAACGCTCGTTCTGACCGAAACGTCGGAACGTGCGAATGAGAATCGGTAAGACAGTCGGGTGGAGTGGGTAAAGCCGGTTTGCAACAACCAGCAGAGACTTTGTTGAACTAGAGCCGAACCAACCTTGCGCCACAACTTGTTTCATGGCTTGTTTCAACTCTAGAAACTCCGTTTTTGGGATTCCCTTTGTTTGGACATTTATAGATGAAGCGATGACGTTGGCGGCTTGATCGATAGGTTGATTGAAGACAATTTCTTCAAACCGCCCTGCGATTTTTTCCCATTCCCGTTGGGCCGACTGGCTAAGCAAGTCCGAGTAGGCATTGAATCCTTGATGCAGGAGACAAACGACAAACAATGGTTGATCGCCGCTACGTGAGGCTGCTTCAGCCAGACGTTGTAAGAGGAAAATATCCTGCCGTTGTGGATTCAGAGCGGCAAACTCTAAGAACTTTCCGAGTTCATCCAGAATTAAAATCAGCCCATTGCCCTTCGAGTCTGCAATGATTCGGGAATTCACTTCGAGAATGAGTCGGAAGATCTGATCGTCAGTGGGATCCAATCCTGTATCGAGCAGGCTTTCGACTTCACGCACAAGGCTTCTCTTGGTCCTACGCTCATAAAGCTGAGTCAAGGTTTGTTGTAGCGAGTTTAGGATCGAAGTTCCCAAAGCCTGCCGCGAGCAGGTCACCAAGATGGGAACGAAATTTGGCCTTCGCCGCACACCGATCTGACGATAGCCAACGACTTTACTTAGCTCAGGAGGGAAAGTCTTTTCACGGCCAGCGAACCAGTGTGCAAGCAATAACGCGAAACTAGACTTACCGCTACCATAATCACCTGTCATCCGCCATGCACGTTGCCCGGAACTTGCGTGCAGTCCATTCGCCACGTGTCCCAAGCAGGAACGGGCGAAATCCGTTGCAACGTACCCGGACAAACAGGTCGGATCGTGGAAATCCCTTTCAAGATGCGCAGAACGAAGGAAGCGGCTTTTGACTTGGAAAAGATCGCGGATTCTTTTTCTAACCATCATGCACCGCACCCGAATAGATTTTCTTGAGTAAATCCATGCTGTTCCGGTCTCGGATTTTTTGGACTTGTTGTAGGTTCGCCGATTCCATGTATTCCAAGAATCCATCAGTCTGACGTGCCAAATCCTCAACCCGCGCACGGACATTTTCCTCCGGAAGCTTGAATATCTGACCGGGACTGCCATGACCATGGGCAATCTCCCGCAACGTCAGGGTCGATTCTACCTCGTGACGTTTTTGCCAGAAGTCATTTAAGCAATACACAAAGAGTTCAGAACTGATGTCAGGTTTTTCTTCACGATTGAAACCGTAGATCGTCTCCTGTTTGCCGGATCGGCGATCAAGTTCACGCTCCCCTATTTTAATGATGAGTTCCAGTTCGACGAGTGGACAATCCAGGTTGTCTTCCTGAACTTCTCCTTTCCGGCCCCGAGTCGGATAGTAGGTGTGAAGAAACGTATTAAAGTGTTGTTGCAACGTGACCATCGAAAGCCGATTCTCTTGCTTCTCCGCCTCCTTTTGAAGTGCTTTAAGGGCAACACTTGGCATAAGTTCAGGTTCCTGCCAGCGGTTCAGCAGGAAGTCCCACGCCAAGAGTGGATTCGCTACGTTGGTGGCTAGGTTCCAGTGAAGAAGCCAAAGCGTCTGAATGTCTTCCAGAAATGGATCGAGTCCTTTTTCGGCAAGCAAGATTCTTCCCTGGTCGGTGACCGAAAGGCTTTGCCCTCTCGTCTCAATTTGCACCATGCCCATCACTTGCGACCAAAAGCGAATGGAACGAACCATGTTTTTACCAACGCCCAACTTGACCATTGCGCTTTCTTCATCTCCAAAAAATTTCGGATCTTCTTGTAGGCCGCGCACTGCTTTGGGTAGCCATGCATAGCGGCACGGGAACGACTCATGCCCTGAAATCCGATAAGCTTTTCCCTGTTTCGGTGAAGCGCTATTTTGAGGATATTGAGTAGGCATCAAGCAGACCGTCAGCATCGAGTTCGATGCATGGTCCTTGGAGAAAGTGGAGCGCCACGATTGGTCAGGATGTAGACCGAGAAACTGATGGAGACAAGTATAGCACGATAGAAGACTTTTTTCAAAAGATTACGGTCGGCACTATCGGAAACTGACTGATAGGTCAATAATTCTTCTTGTTAATAGCAAATAGAACTATCCGGTTCTGTAGCACATAATCTGTCCGATTGTGAATGCTGCGCCAAGACCTCATCCACCGGCGCCCCTGCTTCGAAGCCTGGGGCAGCCGCTTGTCGCGCAACCCCTCCAGCCCCTCCTCCTCATACCAATCGCTCCAGCGCCGAAACGTCCGCGTACAAACCCCCAGCACCCGCGCCGCCTCTTCTTGGGTCAGCCGACTCTCCGTCCACCCGAAAAATGCTTCCTCAAACCGGGTTATCCGTATCTCCTGTAGCCATTCGGTGCGCCTCATCAGATGCCTCCTTCCACATCTGATGAAAACCGGACAGATTATGTGCTCTCTACACATGTCTTTTTGACACACTTGCATAAAAGTCAACCTGCTGTAAAATTGAGGATCTCTCATAGCACAAAAATTGCGGTGGTATGGGATGCTTGGGTTTACCAAAAATGTCAATATCGAAACGAAAAACTATGTAAGCCAACCCAGAAAGAACATTCCACCGCGAAAACCTTTCCGGGTCCGGTCCCTATTATATATGTATGCTTGAGAACGTCGCCGCACCGATCTTGGGTAAACCACCAAAGCAGGACCACGAGTTGGGGTATCTGAAGAATCGCAAGTGATGTTGTTCTATATTCTTTATTTTTAATCCTAAAAGGAGGGGGCCAAAATGTTTCCGGGAGGTAAGCAAATAAATGATAAAGGACTTGGGAAAGAGCTCAAGAAAGCCTCTAGCAAGCCCATGACAAAAAAGGAGCGGACAGAACAGCGTATTTCATTCGTATATGGTCAGATCGCGCACAAAGATGGACGAACAAAAGAAGAAATAGAGAAATCTCTTCGTGAACAAGGGCTAGTATGATTCTCTTTGATTTGGTGGGGTATAACGAGGGACATCCAGCCTATCAAAAACTACATGCCAGCAATATAAACAGGCAATATGATTTCTTAGAAGCGATTGTCCACGTTGCGCTCGCCGTGAAACGCCCAATGATTTCAACGGCGATTATCAAGGCATTAAACTATCATGCCATTGCCTGTCTTCATATCAATGCAGGGGAATATCGGCCTAGTTCTATAGGCGTTCGCGGGAGTAGCCGTCAATTTCCAGAACACTATCAAGTGCCGGAACTGATGAATGATTTTATCAATGTCGTTAATCGTCATTGGGATTCTACGGATTATCTCATGTTATCCGCTTACTGCCTTTGGCGATTAAATCATATCCACCCATTCGTCAATGGGAACGGTCGAACGGCTCGCGCCCTTTGCTACTTTGTTGTTTGTGCTAAATTGGGGGTGTGGTTGCACGGTAGACCTATTCTCCCTGAGTTAATTCACAGCAATCGTGACGAATATATAACTCTACTTGAAAGCGTTGATGAAGCAGCAATTCATACTGAACGCGCCTATAATGCAAGCTTAACGTCCTTAGGTCAATTCATTGGAGAATTACTGAGACAACAATTAGCGTCAATTCGTCGCTGATTGTCAAGATACTTAGGACTCCAAATCCTGATACCTTAATTTTTCCCCATTTTCCTATACATCACGAGGGCTTTTCCGCTTTTTCACCACGCTCTTCGCCTAGCAATCGAACCACAGTTCGGCTATAGTAAGAAACACAGAGAGAGAATATACCAACTCTACACAAAGGGGGTGACTGGCTTCGACGGGGATCAGGAGGTCAACGGTGCGTGTCGAGCTCTCGGAGTCTCGTTAAACCTTCGGGAACCTTATAATTGCCAACGAAGAATTGGCTCTCGCAGCTTAATTGACTGCGACGTCTCCCCATTCTTTGTCTGCGGGCATGGATGAGGCGCTACTTCAGCAGGCTGGTCCAATGTTGGTGCTCAGCAACGGCGGATGAGATTTTTCTGGGCTAGCGAACGTTCTAAGCCGGTCAGTGGGCGTGGACGGTTGCGAATCTTAAAACATTGACTACGCACGTAGGACCGTTGTGCTGAATATCTTCGGACAGGGGTTCGATTAAAAATGGTCGCCCCGGGGAGCAATCCCCGGGTGAAGAACGGGGCTCATTCGGTGAACCCTAACACCCATTCAACGATGGGCCATGGCAACGCCGAGGGGTCGGAGGAGGCCAACTCGTCCGGCCCTGTAGAGACTCAGAGACCCGCTGGTCGAGAGATGAGCGGGCACTCGGAGCATCCGCAGATGCTAATACGCCCCGCGTCCCACGTGGATGAAGGCATAGTCCGGACCACGCTGAAAAGCATGGAACATCCGTCCCCTCACCTCCACCATAAGGGCCTCTGGATTCTGAAATCCGGAGGCCCTTTTTGTTGAAAGCTCTGCCGGCACAATCCCAAGGAGAAGTTCATGAATTACCGGAAAACAAAAAAGCTGGCACTCACCGATGCAGCTTATCTCGCAGGATTGATCGATGGGGAAGGCACCATCACTCTTTCCAGAATAAATCGAAATAAATACCGCGCGCTGGTCGTGACAGTGAGTAACACAGAGATGGGCATTCTTCAATACGTTCAAGCAGTAACTGGAGTTGGGAAAATCACAAACAAAAGGACCGTCAAATCAACACACACTCCCAGCTTCACCTACCAAGTATCCAACCGACAGGCTCTCGACATTTTGGGACAAATTGTTGAATATCTCAGATCTCACAAAGCCGCGCGCGCTCACTTGGTCCTAAAAGACTATCTTCTTTTGACTCCTCGAAATGGCCGTTACTCAACAGAGCAACTGGCTAAACGAGAACTGTTTATTGAGCGATTTTTTGGCATCAGGCCGGTAACACAAGCAACACTGAATTAGATATGCATGTGTTCACTCATTTGTTGGCAATGCCCCCTCACCCCGGCCCTTTCCCACAGGGAGAGGGAGAAATGCGATGACAGCAAACGAACCCGGACTGCGCAAGGGCGTTCGCTACCAGCCTGATGAAACGCCGCCGATGCCGCTCGCCTTCGGGCTTGGGCTGCAATTGGTGGTGCTCTGCATCGCGGGGATTGTCCTGACCCCGGCGGTCGTCATCCGGGCTGGCGGTGGGAGCGAAGATTTTCTGTCATGGGCCGTGTTTGCCGCGATCCTGGTCAGCGGCGTGACCACGCTGGTCCAGGCAATCCGGTTCGGCCGGTTCGGCGCGGGGTACGTCCTGCTGATGGGTACCTCCGGGGCTTTCATCGCGGTCTGCGTCGCGGCGCTTGCCGAGGGCGGGCCGGCGATGCTGGCCACCCTTGTTGTCATCTCCTCGCTCTTCCAGTTCATCTTTTCCACGTGGCTGTCGCTGCTCAGACGTATTCTGACGCCAGCCGTCGCCGGCACGGTCATCATGCTGGTGGCGGTCACGGTGATGCCGATTATCTTCGACATGCTGGCGCATGTGCCGGACGGCGTCCCTGCACCGGCCGCGCCGGTCAGCGCCCTCACCACGATCCTCGTCATTGTGGTGATCGCATTGAAGGCGACCGGCACGTTGCGTCTCTGGGCGCCGGTCATCGGCGTGGCCGTGGGTTCGGTAGTAGCCGCGTTTTTCGGCCTGTACGACGTGGACCGCGTGGCCGAGGCGTCATGGATCGGACTCCTGGACGGCGTATGGCCGGGCTTTGACCTGAACTTCGGGCCGGTGTTCTGGGGGCTTCTGCCGGCGTTCGTGTTCGTGACGCTGGTGGGCGCCATTGAAACCGTCGGCGATGCCGTCGCCATTCAGCGCATAGCTTGGCGGCGTCCCCGGGCCGTGGATTTTCGGGCGGTGCAGGGCGCCGTGGCCGCGGACGGCTTGGGGAACCTGCTGTCCGGTCTGGCGGGAACCGTGCCGAATACGACCTATTCCACGAGCGTGGCCGTGGCCGAACTCACCGGCGTCGGTGCCCGTCGCGTGGGGGTGGCCGTGGGGGTCCTGTTCCTCGCACTGGCGTTTTTCCCGAAGGGCCTTGCCGTGATCCTGGCGATCCCGGGTCCGGTGGCCTCGGCCTATCTTACCGTGTTGCTGTCCATGCTGTTTGTCGTCGGCATGCGAGTGGTCTTCCAGGACGGGATTGATTATCGCAAGGGGCTGGTCTGCGGCGTCGCGTTCTGGATCGGCGTCGGCTTCCAGAACGGCGTGATTTTCCCCGAATATTTCTCGGAGTTCGCGGGCGGGCTGCTCGAGAACGGCATGACCGCGGGCGGGCTTACGGCCATCCTGATGACCCTGTTCGTGGAGTTGACGGGACACCGGCGCAGCCGGATCGAGGTGGCGTTCGACCCGTCGGCCCTGCCGCAGATCAGCGAGTTTCTACGTGCGTTCGCCTCACGTATGGGATGGGACACGGCAATGGCCGACCGCCTTGACGCCGTGGGCGAGGAGGGGTTACTGACGCTGCTCCAGGATAAGAACGAAGCCGAACGCGGACAACGGCGCCTGCTGCTGGTCGCATACGAGGAAGACGGCGGGGCGCACATCGAGTTCATTGCCGCGACCGGCGAGGACAACATTCAGGACCGGCTTGCCCTGCTCAGCACGCGGGCCACGGGGGATTTCGTCGAGATCGAACAGGAAGTGTCTCTCCGGCTGCTACGACACCTCGCATCCTCGGTCCGCCACCAGCAATACCATGACACGGACATCGTAACCGTCCGCGTGGACCGGCCGCCTTGGCACTCACCGGCAAAGCTAGAATAGGCCTCATGGTTTCCGTGGTTCTTTCCAAAGGCGTACTATAAAGCGCTCCCCATCTTCTATAAAATCCGGGTTGGTTCCATTGTGGTCAAGCATTCCACGTATTATTTTCCGGGGAACACCCATTCCCATGTGTTCCATGTAGCCGTAATCACGCATTACGTCCTTAATAAGCTGATTTCTGGCTGCACGGCAGCCAGTACGCATGCGCGCGGGCGTGATCCCATTCGGCAGTCTTCCAGGAGAGATAACTTCAAGGCGATCCGCATAAAGACTTACTTCTATATCGGTTGCCGAGAGTGAGTAATCACGGTGAGTTATCGCATTCACAACGGTCTCACGAATCACTTCCAAGGGATAGTCTTTCCAGTGTTCTTGACGCTGACCTTTTCCATCAATGAGCGCTTCAACTACCGTATTACGGCGTATAAAGTCGATTGCCTGATCAACAAGACCATTCTCAACAACTTCCCCTTGCCCATTACGAAGCGGCATGATCGGGCCTCGTAGCGGACTGCGTTCCTTTGCCGCGTAATCCTTTTCTAAGCTTGAGTATGCGACAGCATCTATGCCTGCATGGGGAAGAAAACGGTTTGGGTTCCGTCCAAATAAGAGAAGGCCAGCGACTGTTGTAGGAGAATTGCCTCCGTCTTCTGACAAAACCTCCGTGTTGATGAGAAGCATACGCCAAGCCGCTTCGTTTTCTTCTAGTGGAACCTCCTGCTGTCGTACACGTGCAAAGTAATCAACAAGTCGTCTGCGATCAAGGTCCTTCATAGTCGATCCAGAGACTGGTCGAAGTTCCAGTCGAAACGCACCTCGCTGTTGAAACAAACGCTCCAGTTCTTCCTGGCTAGCTTCGCGGCTTTGCGTCCCAACGCGAATAAAATACGTTCGGTGCTTGTTGTGCCACACATGGTGCACGGTCCACCCGCGCTCCACGCGTACAATAGCAACATGTCTCCCTGGCTCGAAATCACGATGGATTTCAAAGTAAGGGATCAGTTCTGGCCGAATCTTATCTCTGCATGCTGTCATTACCCACTCTTCTAACTTCTCTCGAGTAATGCCTAAAATGGTTTTATCTTTCTCGACTCCAAGTAGCACATATCCCCCTTGCAAATTGGCAAAAGCCACCAATTCCTTTGCAAGGTCGCGATTCTCAATAGTATCTCGTTTAAACTCCACACCAGAGTTCTCATCATTTCGAATAAGCTCTATCAGTTCCGTCTTGGTCATGGGTAATCTCTAAAAGCCGTACTTCAGGCGTCTCGTCTCGAAAGCCTCCCTGCCGCCTTCGAGCACTTCTTCGACAAGCTCCCGTACTGGCCGAGCATCAATAGATCCCATGTGTTTGACTGGTATTTCAGCTCTTCCCTCACTAGCTTCACCTGCTGCCCTAAGACCCACAATCAGTTCTGCGTCGCCAAGGACAGGGATGTTGGCATTATGGGTAGCGAATAGGAACTGACGACGGCATTTTTCCTCACGCATTTTGGGAACTACCCCTTCCGTGATGAAGCGGTTGTCGAGATCGTCTTCAGGTTGATCTACGACTAGTGTAGCCTCGGACTCAAGCAAGAGTAGCAACAAAACCGCCGTTGCTTTCTGACCTGTGGAAAGGTCATCCAAGGCCTGCCAAGTAGCCGTTTGCCCCTCTCCAGCCACATTTAACTTTATAGCGGTTGTTGGAGGAAGATCCAACTCCTCCATCTCCATAAACGTTTCGAGTGGGGCTTGAGCAAGGCGTTCTGCCTGGGCTGGTGGAATTAAAAAGCTCTCCGTGAGAACCTCACGCCCAGTACGACAGGAATCAGCAAACTCCCTGAGCGAGAGCGAATCTCGTTTCTTGAGTATCTCAAGAGTTTCACTCAGACGTCCGCCAACATGCTCACGTAGGAGCTGATATAACGACTCTCGATTTCCCGCTGCTGTTACTTGAACTCGAACTCGGTCAGCAAGGGCCTTATTTACTTTTTTTGCCGCCCTCTCAAGCTGCTGATATTCAGAGGCTTTAATATCCTCCCATTCTGCTAGTAAATTGCGCCGCTGGTCTTCTAGCTCATTCAGATCACGCTGAAGCGCGTTCTGCCTGTCCTTGAGTGGGCGGAGCTCTTCGATCTGACGTCGAAGCCGTATGAATTCTTCTCCATCGACTTTGGATTTCTGAAGTTCACGAAGGATCTTTTCATAGGCAGCTTGAACACCCTTCTTTCTAGACTCCCAGTGCTGGCTGACTGCCCTATGGCCTCCATCAGCATCCTCAAGTGCCTCGGCCATTTGGCTGACAATAGCCTTGATATTTCGATCAAGCTGATCAAGGACCGCATCTAACTCTGTTAGAATCTCTTTCCCCGGTAATCCTTCCAACGCCTTCACTGATATGAACGCACGATCGATTGGTATGGCCCGACGGAGTTGCCCTAGGATCTCGCGGAAAGGAACAATGCGTTCACCTGCCGTACGCAAAATTCTCTCTTCTCGAAGCAAGAGACTCTGTTCCTTAAGTTTGTCCTCAAGGCCTGCTTGCTGGAATCGCTTCAGCGTTTCCTCCAGCGTAGGAAGAGATGCCAGCCGCTCGACAATCTGACGTAGTTCCCTCTTCACTTCAAGTATACGAACTCTGGATCGTTCCAGCGTTTGCGTAAGAGACCCCTTACGCTGTGTGATGCTTGGGTCGCGATCCACGAAGCGCTCCAGAAGGCGCGTGAGCTTCTCAGGACTTTTCGTCAATTCTGAGATTTCGTGCTGGCCGTACACCTCTGCCTGTGGAGCGATGTCAGTTGGAGACAAGGAAATCACCCTCCCCGTGTCATCTCTCACCACCGGTGGGTTGGGAATGGTTCTCTCAATCAGATAGTCATGCATTGCTGGCCGATGAGAACGGACAAGGAGAGAAACCTTTGTGCCACCGCGAAGAACTTGCCGGATAATGCCGTCGTGAACCTTGCGCGCCTCCTCGCCCAGTGGCTCCAAGCCCAGCACATATCGAACACTCTCAACTACGGTTGACTTGCCGGTGCCCCGCCCACCAATGAGAACGTTCAAATTCTCATTGAAGTGGATAGCACTTCCGTCAAGAAACCCACCCTGCCAAGATATGGTAACAAACTCGGTATGATCCTCTGGTATCGGGTCATGAGCAAGCCGGATGCGGGAACGAGGATCAATAAATGCTTGTCTAAGACCATCAATCGAAATCTCCGACATTTTGATCCAGCAAAAAACCGAAGGTTTCGCCAAATCTTCTGGTTTGCTGACATCATTCGCATTAAGAATAGCAACAGGTCGTTCCCTGCAATGTTGAGCATCCTTATTTTTGAGAATATGTCGAAGACCCTCAGGAGCATCCTGCACAGGCCCTGGAAGGGAGCACGCAAGTAGATAGGGATGCCTCCAGACGTTCATTCGTGTCTGACCGTCAAGCTCCCTCAAAAGGCCTCCCTCGCCTGCGACATGAGCTGCAATACACACCGATCCCCACTTTTGGGCCTCTTCCAATAATTCCGTAACATCATATTTGCCCGTGGGTGATACCGTTGATTCATCATGGACACCACAGTCTCCAAGGTAGCGCTCGAGCTTAACAAGTGGTGTATCAGGAGAAAACAAGCAAAGCAGATGCACCCCTTCTTTGGTCACTGCCTCGAATCCTGGAAACACACAAATATCTGACTTTCTGGCTTGCTCACGGAGTGTTTCCGATGTTTTGACCCTGTAATGATCGGTGACGGCAATCACTTGGATCCCATTCGTTTTGCAGGCATCAATCACAAGCTGGTTGTATTCACTCTCGTCCTTCGCACGCGTAGACCTGCTATGGCGCTTCACATAATCGTAAGGGTTCACCTGCAGGGCACATTTGTAGAAACAGGCGCCGCTAGGTAGTCTCAGTGCTTCGGAAATTGGTTCAGGCCAGTTCATAGCTGTCTTCTTCTCCAGGTTCGGTGATACCTTCAACCTCAAGAGAGATCTGTTTGGCTTTGTTCCTAAGAGACACCCGTAACAGTACGGTTTCCCGCGTTTGCCTAGCAATCTTTTCTCGAAATTCTTTGTCTTTTGGAATAGGCAAGATCACCTCGAAGATGCGCTTGCCCAATGTATCAATGATGTCTTGAGTAAATTGCTTTGCTCGAATCTGCTTCTTTACAACTGAGGTGTTGAGACAAGCAAAAAACAACCATGGATCGATGTTATCTGACTTTAAAACCCGAAAGCGATATATATGGCTCTGGAAGAGCATTGGCACATCGCTCTCTGTAACAATCGCAGTTGTCCCGATTAGGTAGGTTCCATCTCTTACCAGAAGAATGTCCCCAGCCTGAACATCTATGCCACTTCTCAGTTCTTCATAGATCGCTCGACTGACACCGTGCTTAAAATCGGCTTTGATCTCCCAGTTTGAAAGATCTGAACTGCGCACAAATGGTATATGACCAGTCCCATAGGCCATTTTCCCAATTTCAATTCCTGTTTGAACTGATAAAACTTCACTTTCAAAAAGCGACTTTATCGTCACAAGATCATGGGTTCGGGAGAGACTCAAGAGATAAGCATCTAGTTCCGGAGCGTAATATTTTGGGACAAGAATCTTATTCTTGATCTGATCAGACTTGAGAAGAAAACCTCGATGATCTCCTCGACGGGATACAGCTTTTTGCAAAAGATGGAAATGTGGAGCTACATCAGGCACTTCATCTATTAAAACATCTTCACCTAATTTCGTTTTCCTGATCGTTGGGTTACCTCTTGAATCATGGCCACACCATTTAACGTCGGCCATGAAAATGTCGTAGGGCTGTTCTACCGTGTTTTTTTCTAAAAAGAGTGCGCATACCTTGCAATGGGTGCCGCCTTTGCCGCTAGTCTTAAAAAGGTGCTCAGGCATAGTTACGACACCGATAATTTTTGTCTTCTCCAATATATAAGTAACTAGATATTCATAAGAAGGATTGCCTAGAATGCTCTCTGGTAAGACAATACCCAAACGACCACCTGACTTAAGGAACTGAAGACAGCGTTCCAAGAAGAGGACTTGGGGCGGTCGTTCGTCGTGAAGCGTGCCTGTCTTTTCAACTTTACCGGTCTTCTTGTTCTTTTTCCACTTGTATCCCAACTCGTATTGAGTAAGTATGCGCTCTCCCTTGATCCGAATTTTTGTTCCAAAGGGAGGGTTCGTTAGCACTACATTAAAAGCCCCGACATCGACGCTGTCTCGTGTCGCATAGTGCCAATCCTTAGATAAAACCAAGCTGTTCTCACAGAAAATCCCACCGCGACCATCCCCGATGATTGCCATATAGGCCTTGGTAACCTTTGCCAGAAAAGAGTCTTTGTCAATACCGCGAAAACACTTACTAGCAATATCACGCTTCTTCCGATCAAGTTGCACTGCGCTCCAACCTTTCGATTTGGCTTGATCCTCCATTTTCTTCCAGACATGCTCCAATGCCATGATCAGGAAACCACCGGACCCAGATGCAGGATCAAGGATCATATCTCCTGGCTTTGGGTCCAGAATATTGATCATCATCTTGACAACATTTCGGGGAGTAAAGAACTGGCCTTCACCACCGCGAAGGGCGGGGCCAATGAAGACTTCAAAAGCATCTCCCACCGCGTCTCTTGGTGCTTCGGTGATACAATAATTTTCTAGTTCACCGACAACATAGACAAGACTTTCAGGGTCTATGATGATGGCGTCGGTCTTATCAAAGACATCGTTAAAATCCCCTTTCACTTTTTCATCAAAAAGAGCAAGTATCCGTTTTCTGACATCACGTGGTGGCTCGTCGATTCCAGAACGGAAAGTGACAATATCATTGGCTCCAGTATTGATCTCATCATAGATCTTGCAGAAAAGGAGGTTGATAATCTGTTGGGCCAGGGCTTCGTCGCGTGTAATGCCTGTGACATTGCCAGCAAGGTGGTTACGAAGGTCACGGAAGACGGCTCTCAGGTCCGAAGGAACCTTGAGATCTTTTCTCTTGAAAAGGCCAATATCCTCAATACGCTGACCATAACGTGGAATGCTAGGGAGATCTTGGTAGGTGCGTCGTCCATCTTTGTGGTAGATCTTTCTTAAGTATGTGTGTTCGAGACCGTTAAACCAGACTCCGATTTCTGCTGCTGACATATCCAAGTAGAGTTTTAATTGTGCAAGACCGTCCTGCCGGTTTTTCTTTTTACACTCAACAACCATGAATAGGTCGTCTTCAATCCGACGGCTGCCCTTGAAGACGGCAATATCCACAGGATAAGACTTCTCTTTATCCGATGGACGTTTACGGACACGGCACTGGGGTCGAGTCTGAATATTCGATTTTGGGTAGTCATAATCTTCAATCAGGCGTCGTGAAAAGATTTGAACAGCATCGATCTCTTCAGGAGTAGCCTTTACCCAGTGACCAGAGACAAAATCCTGGATCTGTCCTTCCGGCTTTTCGGTCTCTTCGGCTTTCTTAAACTTCTTGATCATCCCTACAAAACGTTCCTCGAATCAAAGTCCTTTTCGTACTGCTCAATCATTCCTTTGTCAGCAAAGCTGAACTTGTCATTATCTCCAATAATGATGTGGTCGTGGACCTTTATCCTCATAAAACGGCATGCAAAGACAAGGTTCCGTGTGATCTTTTTATCATCCTCGCTTGGTCGTGCAACTCCCGATGGATGATTGTGAACGAACACAATTGCAGCGGTGGAATGCCTAAGGGCAGACTTGATCACTTCTCTCGGATAAATTTGAGCCGTTGTCAGCGTTCCTTTAGAAATTGTCTCGATTTTCAAGACATGATTTTGCCCGTTTAGAAGAACGACTTTTAAGATCTCTTGATCTAGATCTCGCATTTCTTGATATAAGAGGTTAAGAATATCATCCGAAGACTCCACGAAGGAGCGATTCTGGAATCCTTCAGCAAGGTAACGCTTGCTCAGTTCGGTTACTGCTTTAAACTGAGCAATTTTGGCTTTACCCAGGCCAAGCACCGCCTCCACTTCTTCCAAAGGTGCTGCGTAGAGTTCTCGTAAAGAACCGAATTGAGAAAGGAGTTCCTGTGCTAAGCTAACAGCGCTTTTCCCTTTCACGCCCGAACGAAGAAAGATTGCCAGAAGTTCGGTATTCGTGAGGGACTCTGGTCCCTTCAAAAGTAACTTCTCACGTGGCCGGTCTTCAACGGGCCAGTCCACTATCGTGTGTGAACTTTTCTTTCTCTTCCCGCTCTTTGATATGTTCATGTTTTTGAACGTGTCCGAGGACGCTGGGCCTTAACCCAGGCATCAATTTCTTCTCGATCAAATCTCCACTGATTTCCTACCTTAGAAACCGGGATCTTTCCCCGTTGGGCAAACTTGTAGACAAGGTCAGTGCTTATTTTGAGATATTCAGCGACTTCTTTTACAGTGAGCCATTTGTCGGTCATATGATAATGTCCAATAATAACTAATTAATCATAAAAAATACTATAAAAACATAGAATATGGGCAACTTGAAGTCAATCAAAACTTTTGTTCCGCCTGAAGTCGGCATAGATAAATTTCTGGGAAAAGATTGGCCCAAAGGATCAGGGTATAAAACCATCCATTGCCCTAGCGAAGGCCAATAAATCTGTCAACTAAGACTTAGAGTAATGTTGTCAGAAGCAAGATTGGCTTAGGGGAACTAGGCGCGCAGGGACGCAATATGAGGCCTGACAAGCGGCAGTTTACTACAAAGCAGTTTCCCAAAAAGAATCCAAATTATTGTCATGCCACCCGCTGAAGAAACCTAGCCCTCCATCATTTCCAAGCGCGCGTCAGGTGCAGGACCTCGTTTTTGAGTTTTTCGTACCGTGTGCCCCGTAAGGAATAGAAGGTCCGCGGGTCATCAACGCCCAAGTGAAGATCGTTGGCTAAGAAAACTGCGCGAGATCACAGTGATGCTGGCCCTAAATTGGGCAGTTTCAGTTCGATGCTGCAGCGAGGATCAATGAGCCTAGTTCAAACAAACCGTATGCCAGCGTGGCCATTCCCACAATCATGAGCACGACTACAGAGTAATTAAACCAATTTGGATACTGTCGTTGCAGCAAGACGGGTATTGGAGTCGCAAAACCCTCATCGCACTGCACACCCGCATTGACATTAGCGTAAGTGACCGGCGGAAAATAGAGATAGGAGATGGTCAACTGCTGGTTTGGGACTACGGTAGGGATTACGATGTCTTTGCCTGAGTTCGGCACTTCCTTGAGTTGATATTCAACTGGGGGCCAGATATTGAAATCCGGCAAAAAAGTGTGACTTAGCCGCACGTTCGTCGCCGCTCGCCTGCCTACGTTCATGATGACAACCGAATGGGTATTTACGATTCCGGTGGTGCCGTCTCCCTTTTGGTAGTTGAATGAGGATACATGCCCCCAGTGAGACAACAATCTGGGGCGCTTCTCTAACCTCTGATTGATCCAAACGCCGATGAACAGCGTCAGTATAGGCACTGCTACCGTCGCGAGGAACTGCCAGTCAACCATGATGAACCTTTGCACCGAACTTGGCTATTAGGTCGGAGGTGGAGCTTTGGAAACTGGATAGGCAAACATTGGCGTCAAGTGCCGCCATCCATGCCTTCTCAACCAATGAGGATCTAAGTTCCAACATCAGGACATCGAAGAACCATCAGTTCATATTCACAAAACTCTGTGAAATCAACGGACCACGCATGTCCGTGGTAATTGAACAACTTCCCGGTCTTGGCGTCATAGATGGTTCCATCCTTCATAAATGGCTTGGTCGGTGACACCTCCTTGGAGTAAAGCAATGATCAGGGCTTTATGGCTACGACCTTGCCGTCCTTCCAAATATAGATCGGTGTGTTATGCATACGCGCGGTTTTCCGAGCGGCTTTGGCAGCCCGACGTAACGCTCGACCAACACTACGCGCAAACGCTTGGGTCTCTTTTGTGGCCTTCTTAGGTTTCATGGATCCTCCTCTAAGAGCCGAGGGGTTACATATATGTTCAGCAGATTATCCGTGTTTGAGAATGAAAAAGAAAGGCTCAACTTCCTCACCCTCACCTTAATCCTCTCCCATCAAGGGAGAGGAAATCGAGGGTGAAGGTAAGGGCCGCCAAGACAATCTTTGCGGCTACTCCATTTGTGCCTTGCCATGTGGGAGTCTATAATTCTTTTTGGTTTTCACCCTCACCCCCTGCTTTCGCAGGGGCAGGCTTAATCCTCTCCCATCAAGGGAGAGGAAAGTATACAGGAGGACGTTTATGAGTTTGGCGGATAAGCAATGCGTGCCGTGCCGCGGGGGGGTGCCGCCGCTGGAATCGGCGAAGGCGCAGGAGTTGTTGGGGCAATTGGAGCCGGGGTGGGCGTTGAATGGCGACGGGCATATCGAGCGCCTGTACGAATTCAAGGACTTTGCGGAGGCCCTAGACTTTGTGAACAAGGTCGGCGCGATTGCCGAGCAGGAGGGGCATCATCCCGACCTGTATTTGGCATGGGGCCGGTGCAAAGTGGAAATCTGGACCCATAAGATCCGCGGACTCACGGAAAGCGATTTTTACCTGGCGGCCAAGGCCGACCGGGTTTTCACGGGCCATGGCTGAGTCCCTCATCACGATTGAGCCGTCGGCTCAAGCCGGCACCGCGTTGGCGGAAGAACCCTGGGCCGACCCGGACGGCATACCGCAGGTGGCCCTGGTCACCATGCCGTTCGGGTATTCCAAATTCCCGTCCATTCAACTGGGCACGTTGTCCCGGGTCTTGAAGAACCACGGCGTCGGCTCCAGGAGTTATCACTTCAACCTGCTGTTTGCCCACCGCATCGGAGTCCAACTCTACGAAGTGCTATGCGAGAAACGCGGCATGATCGGCGAGTGGTTGTTCTCGTCGATTCTCTTCCGCGACAACCCGAAGCACGCCCAATATCCCGACGTCTTCAAGCCCGTGTTCGAGAGCACGGCACAGGAGGCCGGATGTTCCACGGGCTACCTGGAAGAAATCGCCCACACCATCGCCCCGCAATTTCTCACCGAGATGTTGACCTCGTACGACTGGGGGCAATTCAAGGTCGTGGGGTTCACGTCCACGTTCGACCAGAACGTAGCCAGCCTGACCCTGGCCAAATTGATCAAGGACCTGTATCCCGACGTTCGCATCGTCTTCGGCGGGGCCAACTTCGACGGGGAGATGGGCCTGGAACATTTCCGGGCGTTTCCGTGGATCGACTACGTGGTGGTCGGCGAAGGCGAAGAGGTTTTTCCCGGTCTGGTGAAGAACGTGCTGCGCGGACAGGAAGGCGCATTCCCTTCCGGGGTGGCTTACCGTCAAGACGGGGAAATTCAGTTTCAACCCAACGCGACGCTCTTTTCCGATTTTCCTGAAGTGGGGCCGCCGGATTACGATGACTATTTTGACATGGTCCGAGAACTGGAGGGACAAGGCTCGACAGGGCTCAACCGGATTCTGCTCTATGAGGGGTCGCGCGGGTGCTGGTGGGGTGAAAAACATCACTGCACGTTTTGCGGACTGAACGCGCAGTCCATGCAGTTTCGCGCCAAGTCGTCCGACCAGGTGGCGCGGGAAATGGACGGCCTCTCCAATCGCTATAACACCACGCGCTTCCGGCTGGTCGATAACATCATCGACCTGAAGTACATCGACAATCTGTTCGGCCGGTTCGCCGCGGGGCACTATGACCTGGACGTATTCATGGAGACCAAGGCCAACCTGACCAAGCAACAGATTCAGACCCTGGCCCAAGGCGGGGTGAAATGCATGCAGCCTGGCATCGAAAGCCTGAGCGCCGCGCAACTCAAGGAAATGGACAAGGGCGTCAGCCCGCTCCAGAACGTCCAGTGCCTGAAATGGAGCCGGTATTACAACCTGGATATCAACTGGAACATTCTGCTGGGGTTCCCGCAGGAAACCAACGAGGATTATCAACGCCAGATTGCGCTTATCCCTTCACTGTTTCACCTGCAACCGCCGGAAAGCACCGGCAAACTGTGGCTGGAACGGTTCAGCCCATATTTCATGCGCCCCGAAGAGTACGGCGTGCGCATTACCGGACCGGGCGCGGCGTATGAATACGTGTACGACGCGAGGAAAGTGGACCTGAACAAGATTGCGTACGATTTTGAATATGAGATCGACTGGAACGTGGACCCGGCCCTCTACGACCAGTTGTGCAGCCTGGTGCAGGAATGGTGGGCGCGATATTTCTCGCAGGACCGCCCGTTCCTGTTCTATGCCAAGGCCATGAGTTACGTGACCGTCTACGACGGCCGAACCGATCAGCCTACGAGCGAACGGTTTGATTGGCCGCTTTCACGTGTCATCGAATTTTGCAATGAAACCCCAAAAACGCTGGAGCAGATCAGGCGGGCTTCAGTTGACGATCCGGGTGCGGCAACCCCGGCGACTTCCATCGAAGACGCAGTCGCCGCGCTCACGGCCAAACGTATTCTGGTGGAAGACAAGGGCCGTTACTTTACCCTGGCCCTGCCGGTCAATCCGCATCTGTAGGAGCGAAGGTTCGGTGCGAGCGCCGGGGGTAAAGGTTCAGGAATGGGTTGAAAGAATAATCAGCCTGAGCGAGGGCTGCCGTGTTCTTTCCCTCCCCTTTGTAAGGGGAGGATAGGTGGGGTAGAGTCCTATTTTCGTTTGTCGTTGCCTCTACCTCCCCTAACCCCTCCTTACAAAGGAGGGGAAAAACAAGCGAAAATTATCAACGAATTCCTGAACCATACAGCAGGGCTGACCAGCTTGCTTACGCGGTGCCCCCGGCTTCCGTCGGGTCCTGCGCCAACATTTCCGAAAACCGTTTCCCCACGATGTCGGTGACTTTTCCCATAATGTCCGTCACCTCTTTCCATTCCTCGGGAGTCAATTCTTCTTTCAGTCTCGGATTGAGTCCCCATTTGGCACTGACCTGTTGACCTTCACGCTCGACGTGAACCGTCAGGATTTCGGTGTCGAGAGGACCTTTTGATTTGGAGGACGGTTTCCGCGATGAGGTTTCGCCTGCCACAATGTGCACCTTTCTGCATGAAGTCAATGAATCACGGAACGCGTCTTACTGTGACGGGTTGTGAGGCCGAGTGTCAAATGGTCCCCTTGCAAGCCCTTGTCTTAAGGTCTTCTCTCCGGTTAGAGTCAAGAAACTGAGCGATGCTCCGCAATAAAGTGCCGCCGCTTCACGTCTTTATCCAAAGGCCGTTCCAATGAGTGTCGACTGGAAAGAAGTTCTCAAATCCCTCAAGGAAGAAGCCATTCCCAAACGCTGGGACATGCAGGAATTCGTCCAAAATTTCTTTAATGGCCTGTTTCTCGTAGTCCCCGTGGCCGTCACCGTCTACGTCGTCTTCATCGTCTTCAAGTTCATTGACGGCTGGCTGAATATCCCCATCCCGGGGATCGGGTTCATCCTGACCATCGCCATGCTGGTGGTGGTCGGCCGCCTGGCCTCGAACGTGTTCTTTCGCGGGGCCATGGGTTCCCTGGAAAAAGTCCTGACCCGCACGCCCTTTATCAAATTGGTCTATACGTCGCTCAAGGATCTCATCGAAGCCTTCATGGGTGAAAAAAAGCGTTTCGATCAACCTGTTCTCGTCACGTTGATCCCGGGTGGTCACGCGGAAGCGATCGGGTTCGTCACGCGCCAGAACCTGGACCTGTTGGGGCTGGAAGACCGGGTCGCCGTCTACTTTCCGCAATCCTACAACTTTGCCGGCAACCTGCTGGTCGTGCCTCGCAGCCAGATCCGCCCGCTCCACGCCGACAGCGCGGACATCATGACTTTTATCGTCTCGGGCGGAGTTTCGGGTGGTACGGCCAATGGGAAAACCGGGAAAACGCCCCAGAGCGGCACCCCGGCGTTACCATCTCCGGTCGAGTCTAAAAAATCTCCCGATTCGTTTCAATAACCGATGCCGTGGCGCATTTCTTTGTGACGGGAGTTGCAAAGACCTGACTGCGTGTTCTAATTTTGACGCGGGGTTTTCATATAGTAGAATATCCTTATTATTGACGGAGAGACATGATTCTCAGCTTCATTGATCGTTTTCGTTATGATGATCCCATACCCATGTCAGCAAGTATTTCGCAGGACCTGCATTCCCCTTTCCCTGATCCTCTGCCTGCTCAACCTCCCGGCCTGTGACGAACAACAAGCCGCGTCTCCACCCCCTGCTCCTCCGCCGTCGCCGGTCCGCGTCGCCCCGGTTCTGCAACGGGAAGTGAAGCGAACCGTCACCCTGGTCGGGACCGTCGAGCCATGGAAACGAAGCGTCGTGGCCAGCGAAGTCGAAGGGTTGGTCCAGGCCTTTACGGCTGAAGAAGGCATGAAGGTCAAACGCGGGGACCTGCTGGCCCGGTTGCGCACCAGGACCTTGCGGATCCGGCTCGATTCAGCCGTGGCCATCTATCGAGAGTCCGGTGCCCGCTACGAACGGGCCAAACGGAACCTGAAACGAGTCCGCGCTCTCTTTAAACGGGAACTCGTGACCCAGAAAGACTTCGACGACGCCGTGGCCGAGGAAGCGGCGCTGAAAGAACGCCTGTCGCAATTGGATGCCGAAATCCGGCAGGTCAGAGACTCCCTGAACAAGTCGACGGTCGTCGCGCCGTTCGATGGGTGGATCACGCAGGAATTTACGGAGATCGGGCAGTGGGTGGAAGAAGGCGGGCCGGTCGTCGAAATGGTTGACCTGTCGCACGTGCAAGTCGAAGTTCCCCTTCCGGAACGCTACGTGAGCCATATTCAAATCCATGATCCCGTCACCGCCACCTTCGACGGCCTGCCGGCGTTCGAGGCTCAGGGCCGAGTGTTCTCCCTTGTGGCCCAGGCCGATCGAACCGCAAGAACTTTTCCGGTCAAGGTGGAGATTCCGAATCCCGCCCTGGCAATCAAAAGCGGTATGGTGTCCCGCGTCACGCTCCGGATCGACCGGCCCCATCAAGGGCTCGTGGTCCCGAAGGACGCCCTGGTCCTCCGGGGAGGCAAAGCGTTCGTGTTTCGCGTGAACGAAGGGACGGTCGTCGACCAAATCCCGGTGACCGCCATCCTGCACGTCGAAGACCTCGTGGAAATCGAAGGACCGGTCCAAGCGGGGATGGACGTCGTAGTGGAAGGAAACGAACGCCTGTTCCCCGGCCAATCCGTGCGTATCCTGGAGTCCCCCGGAGAGGCTCCCGGCAACACCCCATGAACGTCATCCAATTCTCCATCCGATATCCGGTCACCACGAGCGTGGCCGTGATTCTCGTAGTCCTCTTCGGGCTCGTGTCGCTCATGCAGCTTCCCATCCAGCTCACGCCCGACGTCTCCAAACCCGAGATCACGGTCTCAACCCGATGGCAGGGGGCCAGCCCCAAGGAAGTGGAACGCGAAATCGTGGACAAACAGGAAGAGCAACTGAAAGGGGTCGAGGGGCTGGAGAAGATGTTCGGCGAAAGTGCCTACGACTCCGGGGAAATCATCCTCCGGTTTCCCGCCGGAACCAACACCGACACGGCGTTACTTCGCGTCTCCAACCGGCTCAACCAGGTCAAGGAATATCCCGATGAAGTCGACGAACCCGTAATCAGCAGCGCCGACACGCGCGGCATGGCCATGGGGTGGTTCATTTTCGAACCATTGGCGGGCAACCCCGTCGCCATCGACACCCTGCGGGATTTTGCGGAAGACGTGATCAAGGCCCGGTTCGAGCGCATTCCTGGCGTGGCCGCATCGAACGTCTATGGCGGCCGCAAGCGGGAACTGCGCGTACTCGTGGATCCCTTGAAACTGGCCACCCGATCCCTGACGGTCCTGGACCTGGCGCGCGCGCTGGACCAGGAAAACCGTGACTACAGCGCGGGGGACTTCGATGAAGGCAAACGATCATACGTCGTCAGAACCACCGGCGAATACCAAAGCCCCGAAGACGTGGCGACCGTCATTATTGCCAGACGGGACGGCGCGCCGGTGTACGTCCGAGACGTGGCGACCGTCAGCGTCGCGTATCAGGAGCCTTCGCACGTTGTCCGGGAAATGGGACGGAACTCCATTGCCGTCAATGCCATCCGCGAGACGGGTGCCAATACCCTGAACACTATGGAGCAGCTTCGAACAGCCGTTCGGGAATTGAACGACGAGATCCTCCAACGACGCGGCTTCAAACTGTTTCAGGTCTATGACGAAACGGACTACATCTACAGTTCCATCGACCTGGTGCAAACAAACCTGGTCATCGGCGGCATCCTTGCCGTGACGGTCCTCTTCCTGTTCCTGCGCACGGCGAGCACGACCTTCGTCGTCGGTTTGGCCATTCCCATCAGCATCATGGGCACCTTCATCGCCCTGTGGGTACTGGGCCGAAACGTGAACGTGATCAGTCTCGCCGGGATGACGCTGGCCGGGGGCATGCTGGTCGACAATTCCATCGTCGTCCTGGAAAACATCTACCGTCACCGGGAGTCGGGCAAACCGTTGCGGCAAGCCGCCTATGACGGCACCACGGAAGTCTGGGGCGCAGTGCTGGCCAGCACGCTTACGACCATCGCCGTTTTCGTGCCCATCGTATTCATCGAGGAACAGGCCGGACAACTCTTTCGGGACATTGCCATTGCCATCAGCGCCGGCGTCGGGCTGAGCCTCCTGGTTTCCATTACCGTGATTCCATGTCTGTCCGCTCGCCTGTTGACGACGAACCGTAAAACCGGCCGGCGGCGTTCCGTCTCCCATGCGAAACACCCCGAAGATGCGGCTGGTCAAGAGGCCCGGCCGGCCGGCCGGAAGAGGAACGTTTCCGACCGGATCGGCAAGTTCGTGTACCGGATGTGCGGCAGTATCGGTTGGCGCATGGTGATTGTCTTCGGACTCACGGCGTTTGCCATCGGCACCATCGCGCAGTTGTTGCCGAAAGCCGAATACCTGCCCAGCGGGAATCGAAACCTGATCTTCGGCATTGTCCTGCCACCGCCCGGCTATAACACGGAGAAGTTCATTCACGTGGGCGAATCCATCGAGCACGTTCTCACTCCGCATTGGGAAGCCGAACCCGGGTCCCCGGAGGAAGCCGCACTGGATGGTCCCAGTATCCGCAATTTCTTCTACGTGGCGCGCGGACGTTCCGTGTTCATGGGCGGCCGCACCAATGACGACGCTTACATCCGGGACCTGATCCCGGTGTTTCGCCGGGCCATGGCCGATATTCCCGGGATCATCGGAATCGTGACTCAAAGCAGTTTATTTCAACGCGGGTTGGGTGGAGGGCGAAACATTGACATTGAAATTACCGGACCGGATCTCGACAAACTTCTCGCCTTGGGCGGGCAGGTCTTCGGACGGGTTCGAGCCATTCTCCCCGGCGCGCAGGTTCGACCGAAGCCCAGTCTCGACCTGGGAAGTCCCGAAGTGCGAGTCCACCTGAAACGGGACCGGGCGGCTGACGTGCAGATGACGAACCAGGAACTCGGTTTTACGATCGACGCCCTGGTGGATGGAGCCAAGGCGAGTGACTATCAATTTGAAGGGGACGAGATCGATCTCACAATCCGGGGCATCGACCAGTATGCCGATCGCACGCAGGACCTGGGGAACCTGCCCATCTTTACCCCAGGCGGCCGCCTCACCACGGTGGGTGACATTGCTAATATTACGCTCATGGCAGGCCCCGAACAGATCAACCACATCGAACGGGAACGGGCCATCACCATCCAGGTCATTCCGCCAAGCGCTATACCGTTGGAGACGGCCATGGACCTGATCCAACAGCAAGTCGTCAACCCGATCGCACAGGCGGGCACCCTTGGGCGGCTCTATCAGATTCACCTGGCGGGCACGGCTGACGACCTCACAAAAACCTACGACGCCCTGAAATACAACCTGCTCATGGCCTTGATCATTACCTATTTGCTCATGGCCGCCCTGTTTGAAAGTTTCCTGTATCCGTTTGTGATTATCTTCAGCGTGCCGTTGGCCGCAGCCGGCGGCATTCTCGGGCTGTCCGTCGTCAACCGCTTTATTGCCCCTCAACCCTTGGACGTCCTGACCATGTTGGGCTTTATCATCCTGATCGGCGTGGTGGTCAACAATGCCATCCTGGTCGTGCACCAGGCCCTGAATTTCATGGACCCGCAACGGCTCAACCTGTGGACTGAAGACCGGGCCACGAGCGGCATGCCGGCCCGTCAAGCCATTGCCGAATCCGTGCGGTCCCGGGTCAGGCCCATCATGATGAGCATGCTGACCACGACCTTCGGCCTCCTACCGCTGGTCCTGGCTTCGGGCGCCGGATCGGAATTGTACCGGGGCATCGGGAGCGTCGTGCTCGGCGGGCTCATGCTCTCGACCATGTTTACGCTCCTCCTGGTCCCGGCAATCTTCAGCCTCATGATGGGCTGGAAACTCAACAGACGGAGCCGGTCGTTATGATTTGCATCTTGTTCGCCGTCATCGTTTGGGTAACAGGACCCGCGAATTTCTCCTGGGCTCAGGATGAGCCCGCGTTCCGTCAACACCCGCCCGAACTCCGGTTGAGCATGCGTGATGCCATGCAAGCGGCGGTCGAGAAGAACCCCGCGGTGCAGATCTTCAAAGAGCGCGTGACCCAGGCGGAAGAACAGGCCTTTACCCGGCGTGGCGCCTTGCTGCCGAACCTGTCCGCCCGGGTCAGCGGCGCAAGACGGCGATTCTTTCTCGGCGCATTTGGCGGGCGTGCCACCGTGGCAGCTCCCAGAGATTTTTACGAAAGCCGCGTCACGTTAAACCAGAACCTGTTCAGCCTCAGCTTGATCCAGAGATGGCGCGCGGCCCGAACGAACATCGAAGTGGCCGGCCTGGACTCGGAAACCCGGAAAATGGACACGATGGCGTTAGTGGCCTTGGCCTACCTGGAAGCCTTACGGGTGAAAAAATCCGTCAAAGCCCGCTTGGCCGACGTCAAGCTCAATAACGAACTGTTGCGCTTGGCCATGGAACGCAAGTCGGTCGGCATGGCCACTCAATTGGACGTCACCCGGGCGAAGGTCCAGCTCGAAAATGCAAAACAACGCCTGCTCGTCGCGAAGAACGACTTCGGCAGCGCGAAACTCAACCTGACCCGCGGCATCGGGTTCTCCTTCGACGTCAAGCTGATCCTCACGGACAAACTGAAACTCGTTCCGGTCACCCATCAGTCCGTGGACGAAGCCTTGCAGGTCGCCAGGGGACACAGGGTCGAACTCAAAGCTCAGAAGAAACGGGAACGATTGGCTGAACTGACGTTGAGTTCGGTGGTGATGGAAAGGGTGCCCTCGCTCTCGGGTACCGGAGACGTGGGCGTCATCGGGAATCAACCCGGCAATGCGTTAACCACCAACAACGTCCAGGTCATGCTCTCCGTTCCCCTGTTTGACGGAGGCCAGCGTGAAGGCCGCATTTCCGAACAGCGCAGTCTGGTTCGCCTGGAAGCCCTCAGGACAAAAGGCGTCGAAAAACAAATCGGGTTGGAAGTCCGGGACGCCCTGTTGACCCTGAAATCGACCCAACAACAGGTCGCCGTGGGTAAGCAAGGACTTCGTTTGTCGTTTCAGGAACTCTATCTCGCCAAGCAGCGTTTTTCGGTCGGCCTGGCGACCAATATCGAAGTCACGGACGCTCAAACCCGGGTGGCCCAAGCCCGGGACAACCTCATTGAAGCGCTGTTCAATTTTAATGCGTCCCGCGTCGATCTCGCCAGGGCCCAGGGGCGACTCGAAGACCTCTAGCCCGCCCGGCATGACCCATGCTCACGTCCGACCCACACATACAGAACGACGTTCGGGCCCAGGCCCAAAAGCGCCGGACCTTCGCCATCATCAGTCATCCCGACGCGGGGAAAACCACCGTTACGGAAAAACTGCTGCTTTATTCGGGGATGGTCCGTACGGCAGGCATGGTGGGCAGCCGGAAAAGCGTCAAAACGGCGACCTCCGATTGGATGGACATGGAACAGGAACGCGGGATCTCGATCACCGCGTCGGCCATGCAGTTCCAGTACAAACAGGCCGTCATCAACGTCCTCGATACGCCGGGCCACGAAGATTTCTGTGAAGATACCTACCGGACGCTGACCGCGGCGGACAGTGCCGTGATGGTCATCGACGCGGCAAAGGGCGTCGAAGCCCAAACCCGGAAATTGTTCGAGGTGTGCCGGTTGCGCAACATCCCCGTCCTGACGTTGATCAATAAGATGGACCTGCCGGGACGCCCACCACTGGATCTCATGGCCGAGGTGGAAGATGTCCTGCGCATTCACGCCAACCCGGTCAATTGGCCCGTGGGGTCGGGCCAACAATTCACGGGCGTCGTGGACCGTGCCTCCCGCCGGGTTTCGCTGTTCAAAAAGATGGCGGCACAGGGCTCCGTCAAAGCCGGCCGTACGGAAATTTCTTTGGACGGCCCCGAAGCCACGGTCCTGATCGAGGAAGACGTCCTGCAGGAAGTCTGCCACGATTTGGAATTGTTGGACGTAGCCGGAAACCCGTATTCGCAGGAAGCCTTTCTCAAGGGTGAAGTGACGCCCGTGTTTTTTGCCTCCGCGCTGACGAACTTCGGCATTGAAAATTTCTTCGACGCCTTCGTGGAGATGGCACCCGCGGCTATTCCACGCACTGCCGATCAACACGACGGCACGCAAATCGTCGTGGATCCGGTGGAACGACCGTTCAGTGCCTACATTTTCAAAATCCAGGCGAACATGAATCCCCGGCATCGCGACAGCACCGCCTTCCTGCGAGTCTGCTCCGGCCGGTTCGAGCGCGACATGGTGGTCAAACATCACCGCCTGGGGCACGACGTGCGCCTGTCGCGGCCGCACAGTCTCATCGCCAAGGGCCGCCACACCGTGGACGAGGCGTATCCCGGAGACATCATCGGGGTCATCAACCCGGGACAGTTTGCCATCGGCGATACCATTTCATTGAGTGACGGATTCAATTATCAACCGCTTCCCCAGTTTCAACCGGAAGTGTTCGCCCGGATTCAACCCACTGACGTGGGCAAACGCAAAGCCTTTGACAAAGGCATGGAGCAAATGGCCGCCGAAGGCACGGTCCAGATTCTGCGGAGCCTCGATGACCTGGATTTCCTCGTGGCCGCGGTGGGGCGCCTCCAGTTCGACGTCTTGCAATTTCGTCTGCGGAACGAATACCGGGTGGAGACCCGGCTCGAACCGTTGAGCTATACGTGCAGTGCCTGGGTGATCGGAAACCTCGACACCCTCCGCGCCCCGAGCGACGCGATGCTCGTCAAAGATGACCGGGATCGTCCCATCGTGCTCTTCCGCTCTCCCTGGTCTAAAACCTTCACGAAAGAACGCAACCCCGACCACGACCTGCTGGAGATGGGATAGCCAACTTGTCCCCGTTGCCGGCCTTGACATCCAAGACTTCCTAGGGTAATTATAAAGTAATTACATCCCTATCGGTGAAGACCATGAAAGCCAAAATTGTCGCTATCGGAAATTCCCGTGGCGTTCGGATTCCACAAGCTCTCTTAAAACAATGCCAGTTGGAAGACTCCGTCGAACTGGAAGCAAAAAACGGAGAACTGGTCATCCGTTCACTGATAAAACCGAGAGCGGGCTGGACACAGGCATTCAGGGAAATGGCGTCGAAGAAAGAAGACCGGCTTCTTGATCCCTCTCTCTCGCCAGGCTCCGAGTGGGAGAGAACGGAATGGACGTGGTAGTTTCGAGATTTGAAGTTTACCTGGTCAATTTGGATCCTACGGTCGGACGGGAAATTCGCAAAACCCGGCCCGGCCTCGTCATCTCTCCTGATGAAATGAACCACACCATCGAAACGATTATCATCGCCCCAATGACGACAAAAGGGCGTGCCTATCCGACCCGTGTGCCCGTGACGTTTCAAGGGAAGAAAGGGTACATCGTCCTGGATCAGGTTCGAACCGTGGACAAAAAGCGATTAGTTCGACGCCTGGGAAGAATTTCCCCTTCCACCGCGCAAAAGGTTCTTTCGGTTTTGTCTGAAACCTTTGCTCCATAACCCGGATTTCTTCACAGGCACGTGGGGCGGTCCCTACTGATGTGTTCCCGTAATCTGTTATGATGGATGCATCGAAGACGCTGCTGCTGACTCATGACAAAGGAGATGGATCATGGCCGTTCAAGTCTATGGATGCAACCACGTGGTCATCGAAGTGGACAACGCGCAAAAAGCCGTGGAATTTTATTCAGACGTGTTCAACCTGGAAATGCTGCGGGGAGGAGAGGGAGCCGCCTGGTGCAAACTCGGAGAGCATCAGTTTCTGGCCATCTTCGAAGTCGACACCCTGCAACCCGACCGGACGAAACACTTCGGCCTCATGGTCCGGGACGAAGCGCAGGTCAATGAAGTGCGGGACAAACTCGTCAACAAATACGGCCTGACGTTGCAGCCGCCGTTCCGGTGCGACTTCCGCGACCCCTGGGGCAACCGCATCCAGGTCGTGGACATCCACGATGAGTCACTCGTCTGGCTGCTCCCCTACCGCGAAGTGCAGGACACGGTAATTAAGATGTAGGGCGTATTAGCGAAGCGTAATCCGACGACTTGGCCGATTGTCGGGTTACGCCCTTCGACTACGCTCAGGACTAACCCGACCTACTGAACCTCCACCTGCGTAAATTCACAATGGGGTTTTGGTATGGCTTCTCCATCTTCTTTTAGGCCCGTCAAATGAAAATCTATGGCTTCCCGAATTAATTGAAGCACTTCTTCCCTGTTTTCTGCCGCTGCGATACAACCCGGAAGATCCGGCACAAACGCACCGTAACTTGTCGCACCTTCTTCAACAACGACCATGTATTTCATGGCTACACCTCGCTATTTGAGACCGGCCTGCTTTAACGCACTGCTCAAGGTTCCTGGGGGTATATCTACATTTAATTTTCCAGAAACGGTTACTGTGCCTGCTTTGATCGGGTGTTTAAACTGTCTGTGACTACCTCGTATTCTAACCTGAAACCAGCCATCTGATTCAATAAGACTAATAAGTTCTTTGACTTTCATCTAGCCCTGCATTTGCACAGTCATGTTCTCATATCTGTTTCACGCATCAAGTCTCGTCTTTTCATGAGACCTGTAATTCCCCAACTCTTCGGACGCAGGGAATGTTTCCACTTGTCAGCTCGTTGTAAATGTCCGTCAGATTTTCTTCTAATTCTTCTCTCGTTTCGCCTTGTGTCCAGTAGTTGGGATACTCTGCAAAGAATCCAAGCCACATGTTCCCATCTTGCCAATAGACGTACTTTTGCGTTTGCATTGTTTTAGCCCTTTACTTGATTGACTTGAACCGAGTTTCCCGTTTCTATCGCTTGTGCTACTGCCTTCTGTTCCAAATCTGACTAAATTCCATGATCTTTGACGATCAATAATGATAACGACAAGAAATGACCGTAATACGTAACTCGTCTACGGCATACACCAGACGATGAGACTCATCGATACGTCTTGACCAAAAACCTGACAGATTCTCTTTCAATGCCTCTGGTTTACCGACCCCTTCAAACGGTGAACGCTTTGTCTCTGCTATCAATTTATTGATTCGTTTAAGTGCTTTCTTATCGTGTTCCTGCCAATACAGATAATCATCCCAAGCCTTGTCGGTCCACGCTAATATCCTACTCATCAATCGTGGCTCGTTCAGTGACCTGCCCTGTCTTAAATTGCTCGATGGATTGAGCCAGATGGGCAGCATTGGCCGGTGATTTCAGCAAATGGACGGTTTCCATCAAACTGTTGTAATAATCCATGGACATCACAACGGCATCTTTTGCATCCCGACGCGTGATGACCGCACAGTCGGCATCGTTCGCAACTCCATCAAGTACTGATTTCAGCCGATTCCTAGCTTCGGTAAATGAGACAATACGCATAATAAACTCCATTCTTGGTTGTACATATTATTGAACAAGTATATCCAAAACACAGAATATGTACAATAAAACGTACGGATTTGGCTCATATGGAAAAATCGTAGGGACCGGCCCCTGTGCCGGTCCTTTGAATTTCAGCGGATCGCATCGGTGACTTGAGAGCATTGAGAGCGCAAGAGTTAGGCACACATTATCGGAGTGGATCATAATTGCCTATGTACCCAGTGATGTCTAGAGGATTATCATCAGGAACGCGTAGGAAGAATCGGTCGACCTTTTTATCGACATTGAATTTCACCTGGATATGTTTACGGTCCTTTTTGAGGGCATCCCACACTTTGCGCAAATCTTGGGCCGGCAGTACAATATCGTAGAGCCTGCCATCATGGGACTTGCACAAAAGCACGGCAACATCTGGAAGCTCATTACGAAGACCTAGAAACCAAGGCCAAGGATCTCCAAGGCGTTCGTGACTGAATGCCACTGCCACAGACTGCCCGCTTGCTGTTTGATACTGCTTGCCGTGCCCGTGCAAAGAGATGCCTTCCTTCGTTTGGAGTTTCGCCACCCATTCGTTGCGTACCTGTGCAGCAACCGCTTTACGAGAGGGAGTAGCAGCTTCGGTGGAATCGGAATAAGTAGGTTTTGCGGAGACCCTTGATAACGACGCAGAGCCATTAACTGCTTCGATGACACGGCGATTGAATGCTGTAATTGCAGTCTCCAGAGTCTTGCTCTTAGTCTCTAGCATATCGCATTCTTTGGCGAGGCTACTAAGTTCGTCAACTTTGGCAATGTCGCGATTTGAGGCTGCAGAAGAGATCTGATTGAACAAATGTAATTTTATGTCCTTTAACTTTGTCACTGTAATGGTTCCTTTCTGATAGTTACCCTACCGTTAGCAAGAACGGAATTGCTCCTCACAACAATGCGTAAATCAAATTAATTTCTCCGTTATATCTAGGTTTTTTCTGTATGGCAATATAACCATTATTACCTTATATAAGGTAATATCTCCATTTCTCTTGTGTGCTTGTCAAGAGTGATTTGCTTCTTTATCAGTTTGTCCGTTACGAAAAGGTTTGGCTTGCAGAGGAAAGAGGTGGTCTTTGTTCGAACATTCAACTGTGAAGGATTGAGGCCCGGTTATGGCCCGAGATGCTTACTTGCCAAACAATCCCTGCAACAATTCCTTGCCCATCCTGCCGATGGACTTGCCGAGTTGCTTGACGCCCTGGGGCAGGAGTATCCCCGGTTTCATGACGGCCTTATCAATGGCGTCGTAGATCTGCTCGAAGATGAGGGCTGACGCTTGTGAGAACGTGGTGCCGCCTGACGGGTTCCCGATGTCACGCAATTCGAGATCGGGTAACGGCAATTGCGTGACCTCGTTTTGTCCGCCGACGAAACTCACGTTGATGATCGCGTCTTTGACCGTCACTTTCTTGACGTGAACGGACTTATCAAATTCCTGTCTTTCCTCAGTTTCTGCGTCCCTTTCCTGATCGTCGCTGGAACCGGATCCCGTATTTTGCTTGACGTTCTCATGGATCGTGCTGAGGTTGCTGCCCTGTAACGACCATTCGAAGGTCACGGCCGGTTTGACGATCAGCACCTCCTCGACGATCACGGTATCCGTCAACAGCGAGTTCCAATCGACCTTTATCTGAATTTCCGGAAGGGATACGGCATGCGCCGTCTTATACCCTTCGGGGTTCTTGACGACGAGTTGGGTCAACCCGGCCTGCATGCTGGTGCCGGACAGCAGGGTCACGTCCACGTCCTCCAGCGTGACCGGGACACCCAGAATTCGAGGCCCCATGGTCTCGATGCCGCCCTTGACCAGGGCATTCAACGACAGACCGACAAAAGCCAATGCCAAGAGTCCGATGACTCCAACGAGCACGAGAAATTTCATGAACACTTTCATGGGGGTGCGGCTTTTCCTGGCCACGATTCAATCAGAAAAACTGCGATCAAACTGAAGCCTCTAAAACACCCGTGGGTCGGGTTAGACGAAGGAGTAAAACGCGACAATCTTTCGTTGCCTCTCTCCGTCATCCCCGACCCCGATCGAGGATCCAGAGGCTTTTCTTTCTCCCTTTGTGAAGAGAAAGACCCTGGATTCCCGATTAAAAATGTCGGGAATGACAGATAGGGGAAATGTCGGGAGCAACATACAAATGACGGAAAAGGCAGGGAAATTGTCAACTACAATTCACGGCGGCCTTCGATGGATTTGGTCAGTGTCACGTCGTCGGCGTATTCGATATCCATGCCCACGGGAATCCCGTACGCGATGCGTGAAACCGTGACCCCGTAGGGCTTCAGGAGTTTCGTGA
>JAPPLK010000009.1 GCA_028819435.1 Nitrospira sp. | reverse complement strand
TTTCCCCGCCACTTCGAAGCCCAGGTCTGTGAGCATCTGTTCGACTTCATGGGCGGGGTCGCCGGGGGTTGTGAGGTAGCCGTTGACGAAGAGCGAGTCCGCCACGTACAGGGCCATGGGTTGCAGGGATCGGAGATTGAATTCTCGTCCTCCCGCCGCGCGCAGTTCTCGTCGTGGATGGATAAAGCGGAACAGGCAGAGGATCTTCAGGCACCGTTGCGGGGTCAGGTGTCTGGCGTCGGCCAAGGGGGTGCCCGGAATCGGATGAAGCATGTTCAACGGGATCGAGTCGGGGTTGAGGTCTTTCAGGGCAAGGGCCAAGTCCACAAGATCCTCGTCGGACTCACCCATGCCGACGATCCCGCCCGAACACAATTCCAGCCCCGCGGCTCGCGCGTTGCGTAAGGTGGTCATCCGGTCCTGATACGTGTGGGTCGTGCAGATGGAGGAGTGATAGGCCTCGCTCGTGTTCAGGTTGTGGTTGATGCGGTCCACCCCGGCGGCCTTGAGTCGTCTGGCCTGGGGTTCGGTGAGCAGTCCCAGGGAGCAGCAGACTTGCATCGGCAGTTCCTGTTTGATCCGCTGCACCGCGGAGGCGATGTCGTCCACTTCTTTTTCGAGTGGGCTTCGTCCGCTGATCACCACGCAATACCGTTCCGCTTTGGCTTCATGAGCCCGGCGGGCGGCCTTGAGCATTTCCTCCGGTGACACCAACGCATAGCGGTCGATGGGAGCCGTGGAGATGCTGGACTGCGAGCAATAATGACAATCTTCCTGACAGGCGCCGCTCTTCGCGTTGAACAGCATTTGGATGGTCACTTTTCGACCGAAATAGGCGTGGCGAATCGTATACGCGGCGTTGACGAGGGGTAAGAGTTGGGCGTCGTCGGTTTGGAGGAGCTCCAACCCTTCTGCACGGGTGACCGGATGGCCTCCCAGCACCTGTTCCGCGAGCACGTCGAATCGAGTCATGCGCTTACTCCCTCGGCAATCAAAACTACGGTGTCAGCTTGCTTGATGCAACATCTTCGGCGATTCGGGGGGCTGTGACAACAGGGTTCCCAGGGCTTGCGAATCATATTCCGTTGACGGGATTTGCGGGGCGTCTCTCCACATGTTCTCGATACCGTAATACGTACGACTCTCTTCACGAAAAATATGCACGATGACGTCTTGATAATCGAGAAGGACCCAGTTCGCCGCGGTTTCTCCCTCTATTGCGCCGTGGTCTCCGAAGCGATGAGCCATTTCCTGCCGGATGGCTTCGGCAATGGCTTTGACCTGTCGTCCTGAATTTCCGGAGCAAATGACAAAATAATCGGCAATTGAGGTGAGATGTCCTATTTGCAGGACCATGACGTCGGAGGCTTTTTTGTCGAGGGCGATACCTCCGATAACCAAGGCTTTGTGTTTGACGTCTGAAATAGGGCGGCTCCTTAACGCGGGACGTACAAGTTGTGTTCGATTATATAAGAATGCACCGGGAGTGGCAACCAGCCGGCGACGTCCTCGCCCTTCCGGATGCGTTCCCGTACCGCGGATGAGGATATGTTACACGGGTCAATTCGCAGGAACGTGATCATGGCCCGCGGGCCGATGGGGTGATCCAGGCGCTGTTGTTGTCCCTCATCCAAACGCTCAAGTTGCGAGAGTGACAGGGGAGGGAACAGCGTCAGCGAGGCCACCAGGGAAAAGGGAACGTGGGGCCGCGACAACACCAGAAAGTTCATCGAGGCCAATAAGGCCTCGGCCGATTTCCATTCTGCAATCTCGAGAAACGCATCGAGACCGATGATAAACCAGAGTTCTCCTTTCACGGTTGCCCGAAGCGTTCGGACTGTATCGATGGTGTAGGATGGACCCGGCGCGTTGGCTTCCACGTCGGAAACCGCAAAGTCCGGCAAATCCGTGACGGCGCGTTGCACCATGCTCAATCGATGGTGCGCCGGGACCAATGATTCACCCGACTTGTGGGGGGGAGTTCCCGAAGGAATGAAGATCACCCGGTCGAGCGCTAATGCTCGTTGCGCCTGTCCGGCAATCGAAAGGTGGCAGTTGTGAACGGGGTTGAACGTGCCGCCCAGCAAACCAATGCGCGTAAAAGGGGAATCGCTCATCCGGCATTCATTACCACACGGTTATCCTGACCGGGGATGACCGCGTTCTTTGCCTCTCCTCTACCTCTACCTCTACCTCTACCTCCCCTCACCCCTCCTTACAAAGGAGGGGTATAGGAGGCGGTCAGCTCAAGAGAGCAAGGTTGTCCCGGTGGATGACTTCTTCATATTCGTGAGTGCCTGCCCCATGGGAAATTTCGTTGGTCCGGCGCCCCTTGATGCCGGTGATGACGTCCGATGAAAAATTCACCAATCCTTTGGCAAATTCTTTGCCGTCCACGTCTACGCAAGAGACGGGATCACCCGCAGCGAACGTCCCTTTCACGTCGACGATCCCAGAAGGCAAGAGGCTTTTCCCCCGTGTGGTCAGTGCCGCGACGGCACCGGCATCCAGCACGAGTTTTCCCTTTGACCGGAGCGTATAGGCGATCCAATGCTTCCGGCTGGGGAGTTTCCGGCCTTGGGAAAAGAACAGGGTGCCGTGGCCTGAGCCGGCCAGGACGCTTGACAACAGGTCCGGGGTTTCACCGTTGAGCAACAACGTGGGGACTCCGAATTGCCGGGCCAGTTTGGCCGCCTGGATTTTCGTGACCATGCCCCCGCGGCTTTCCTGGCTCTGTGAGGTTTCCGCTCCTTGTTCGATCTCCGGAGTGATGTCCGTCACGTGTGAGATCAACGTGGCTTCCGGGTCGCGTCGAGGGTCCCGGGTGAACAGCCCGTCGACGTCAGAGAGAATAATGAACAGGTCCGCATCGACCAAGTGGGCGACCTGTGCCGCAAGGGTGTCGTTGTCACCGAAACGAATTTCGTCCACCGAGACGGCGTCGTTTTCATTGATAATCGGAATGCTCTCCAGCTTGAGCAACGTCGTCAGCGTGTGCCGTGCATTGAGAAAACGCTTGCGATCGGCCAGGTCTTCATGGGTGAGCAAGACTTGGGCGATATGTTGTCCGGCTTCCTGAAAACAGGTTTCATAGGCGTGAATGAGATGGCTCTGTCCGGCCGAAGCCGCAGCTTGTTGCAAAGGCAGGGTTTGCGGATAGGACTTGAGGCCAAGTTTCCCGATGCCGGCCAGGATAGCCCCCGATGACACCAGGACGATTTCCCGTTGTTCCTGCTTGAGACGGGCGATTTCACCGGAGAGGCGTTGAATGTGGTCGAGCCGCAAGCCCGCCGGGGCAGCGAGAATGCTGCTGCCAATTTTTATGACGAGCCGTTTGGCGTATGAGACGATGAGATCTCTCATGCCGCCTCGATTTCCTGAAGACGTTGAGCCATGAACGTACGCAGGGTGTCGAGCCCCTCACGCGTGGCCGAGGAGATGGAAAAGAAGGGCACCTGTTGGTCACGGCAATAGCGCTCGATCTCCAGGCGACGTTGCCCGTTGCCTTGGGCGTCGATTTTGGTTCCGACGACGGCGAAGGCGCGCTTCCCCAGGGTGAGATCGAAGGCGGACAACTCTTCCTGCAACACGCGTAACGTGTTCACGGGATCATCCGTGGTCCAGTCGGAGACATCAATAAGATACAACAGGAAACGCGTCCGTTGAATATGTTTGAGAAATTGATGGCCCAGGCCTTTGCCCCGGTGGGCGCCTTCGATGAGGCCGGGAACGTCGGCCATGACGAAACTGTCGTATTCGCCCACGGGAACGACTCCCAAGTGCGGCTTCAGGGTTGTGAAGGGATAGTCGGCAATTTCCGGTCGAGCGGCCGAGAGCGTGGAAATCAACGTGGACTTTCCGGCGTTGGGAAATCCCACGAGTCCGACGTCGGCCAGGAGTTTCAGTTCCAGGTCGAGGTGCCATTCTTCACCGGGTGTCCCCTCTTCGAACGTCCGGGGCGCCCGGTTCGTGGAGGTGGCAAAGCGGGCGTTGCCTTTGCCGCCCTTTCCTCCCTTGGCCACGATCACGCGCTGTTCGGGTGTCACCAGGTCTGCCAGGAGTTCACGGGTTTCCGCGCACCTGATGATGGTCCCGACCGGCACGGTGATCGTGACGTCGGCACCGGTACGGCCATGACGATTGGCTTTTTGCCCCGGCGCTCCGGATTTGGCCTCATAGTGGCGCTGATATTTCAAGTCGAGTAACGTGGTGACGCGGGTCGACGCCGTAGCCACAACGCTTCCGCCGTTTCCGCCGTCACCGCCGTCCGGGCCGCCATGGGGCACGAATTTTTCCCGCCGGAAACTACAACCGCCGTTCCCGCCGTTGCCCGACCGTACAAAAATTTTTGCGTGGTCTATGAACATACGGCACCATGATTGTCATAGGAATCCTTCATGCAGACTCGCTGTCTGCACACCAAGGGATGAAAAGGGAACCATGTGGCTCAGGGTCGCTTTTCCTCCCCTTTGTAAGGGGAGGATAGGTGGGGTAGAGCCACCTGTCCAGAGAGCAAGGGGCACTGGCCTCTACCTCCCCTCGCCCCTCCTTACAAAGGAGGGGAATAGAAAAGACGATCTATGGGGTTCATCTTCGTACCAAGACTGGGAAGAAAGGACCGGAGGGAAGATGGGTTGTTTATGTTGAGGAGGGATACACGCTGATCTTACGGCGCGCTTCGCCTCCTTCGATTTTCACGATTCCGGCCACTTTGGCAAAGAGGGTATGATCCCTGCCCATCCCGACGTTATAGCCGGGATAAAACTTGGTGCCTCGTTGGCGAACGAGAATGTTGCCTGGTTGCACCCGTTCATCGGCGTACCGTTTGACGCCCAGATATTGAGGATTGCTGTCGCGTCCGTTTCGAGATGAGCCGCCACCTTTTTTATGTGCCATGCCCGGTCCTTTTGCTAGCCCGTGACGATGTCATCGACGCGGAGTTGGGTGAATGATTGACGATGTCCGCGGGTTTTTCGGTAATTCTTCCGGCGTTTTTTCTTGAACACCGTGATCGATCGGGTTCGGCCGTTCCGAATCACCGTGGCTTGGACGTGCGCCCCTTCGATCACCGGTTGTCCGCGAAGGAGTTCCTCGCCCGTTGAAATGAACCGAACGGGCTTCAGCTCCAAGGTTTGACCGACTTCGGCGTGCAGGGTTTCGACCTGAAGGATCGAACCGCGTTCGACCCGGTATTGTTTTCCGCCGGTTTCCAAGATCGCGTACATAAAAGCGTCATCCTTTCATTGACTGCACGTGTATCATGCACCAGAAAGAGGTGTCAAGGCGTGGCGGGATGTCGAAGCGGCCGGATTGACAGGCTGGGACCACCTCGTTATAAGCTAAGAGTATGAGGACACGTTTCCGAGAAGATAGTCGGGAGCAGAAAGGTGGGGCATGGTGACGCCGAGTGAAAAAATCTGGATGGACGGAACGTTCGTGAATTGGGACGAAGCCTCCGTCCACGTGTTGACGCATTCCTTGCACTACGGCCTGGGAGCCTTCGAAGGCATTCGTTGCTATCGGGGGAAAACCGGGTCGATGATTTTTCGCTTGCGTGAACACGTAGACCGGCTGTTTGAGTCGGCGCATATCGTGATGATGAACGTCCCGTACAGCCGCAAGGACGTGTTCGAGGCCATCGTGGAGACGGTTCGGATCAATAAACTGGACTCCTGCTATATCCGTCCCTTGTTGTACGTGGGGTATGGGGAAATGGGGCTGTATCCCTGGAACAATCCCGTCAAGCTGGCGATTGCCGCCTGGCCGTGGGGCACCTATTTGGGAGAGGACGCCCTGGTGCATGGAATCCGGGCCAAGGTGTCGTCCTTTACCCGCCACCACGTAAACGTCTCCATGACCCGCGCAAAAGTCTCCGGATACTACGTGAATTCCATCCTGGCCAAGTGTGAGGCGAAAAGCGCGGGGTACGACGAGGCCATTCTCCTGGACACGGCGGGCTACGTGGCCGAGGGTACCGGAGAAAACGTGTTCATCGTGTCAAAGGGCGTGCTCAAGACCACCCCCTTGACCTCTATCCTGGAAGGGATCACCCGTCATTCCATCCTGGAGTTGGCCAAGGAGAAAAACATTCCAGTGGTGGAGGAACGGTTTACCCGTGATGCATTATACGTGGCCGAAGAAGTATTCCTCACGGGAACAGCCGCCGAAGTGGCACCTGTTCGGGAAATCGACGACCGTCAGATCGGAACCGGAAAACGGGGCCCCGTCACGGATCTTCTGCAGAAAACCTTCTTTGACATCGTAAAGGGCGAAGACGATTCCCACGCCCAATGGCTGACGCCGGTGTAAGTAGTTGCAGGTCGGCTCAGCGTAGCGTAATCCGATAAAAAACGCTGGAGACCCCTCACCCCAGCCCTCTCCCTCAAGGGCGAGGGAGTCAAATTACTGCGGTGTGTGTTCAGGGTGCGCGTCGGAGGATTCGGCGGGGGCACCTGATGCGTCGGGAGACTCGGTTTCAGGAACTGCCTCCGTGCCGTCCGGAGCGGAGGAGGTGGCTTCGCCGGACGTGGCGGGAACGTCAATCACCGACGCGGCGTTTTCCTGTTTGGACAGTAACGCCAGTCCGAGTGAAGTCAGCATGAAAATAACGGCCGCAGCTACCGTGACTTTGCTGAGAAACGTTCCGGGACCGCGACTGCCGAATACCGTTTGACTGGACCCGCCGAACGCCGCACCGATTTCGGCTCCCTTCCCTGCTTGAAGCAGGATCGCGGCGATCATCAAAAAACAGACGATGAGGTGGAGAATGACGGTGGCAGTATACATGGACGTTTTAGGATTGTTATTTCGTAACGGATTTAAGGGACCTCTGATTTACCGCACTATCGGGCGCAGGGCTGCGTTGTGTCCTCGCTCAACCCTCACCTATCTCTCTGATAAGCCTCGGGTTTCGCTCCGGGACGCCTTGCCCTGCATCCCGCTATCACAATAAATCAGAAGTCCCTTACGAGGCTATCCGGCAGATCTTAGCAAAGCCTTCAGGATCAAGACAAGCTTTTCCGACCAGGGCCCCATTCACCTCACCCGATTCAAAAAGTTCAGGGGCATTTTCAGGGGCAACGCTTCCGCCATAGAGAATCCTCGTGGCGTCTGCAATTTGCGGCCGTTCCTTCTGCAGGATGGCGCGAAGAAAGGCATGCACTTCTTCAATGTGTGGGACGGTAGCGGCGTACCCGGTACCGATGGCCCAAACCGGTTCATAGGCTATGGCGAGTCCGGTTATACGTTCGTCCGGCACGTCGACTAACGCTCTCAGCATTTGTTCTTTGACCACGTCTTGCGTATGACCGGCTTGTCGTTCCTCCAATGTTTCTCCCACGCAGAGAATGGGAGCGAGGTCGTGCTGCAACGCGGCCTTCAATTTTTTATTGACTTGGGCATCGGTTTCTCCCAGGAGTCGCCGGCGTTCCGAATGCCCGACGATGACCGATTGGCAGCCCACGTCTTTCAGCATGCGACCGGAAACTTCACCCGTATAGGCTCCTTCTTCTTCCCAGGACAGGTCTTGCGCGCCCAGTTTGAACGGGTCGCCGGCGCGGAGGATTTGCCGGATGCCGTCCAGAGCGGTAAACGGGGGCATGAGCAGGATTTCCGCACGGACGTCCTGCTCCAGGGCTTGCCGGAATCGATGGACAAATTCGACGGCCTCGGCCGTCGTCTTGTGCATCTTCCAATTGCCTGCGATGAGTCGGGAGTTCACGAACGCGGTGACCGCATCAGGATTCTATGTGTTCGGTCATTCGTTGACAATTTCCATTCTTTCGTTCCCCTCCTTTGTAAGGAGGGGGTAGGGGAGGTAGAGCCTGAGCCGAAGAAGCAGGACCCATTAGCGGGCAGGCAGGGCCGCCAGCCCCGGCATGTTTCCTCCCTCCAACAAGGTGAGGGCCGCACCACCCCCCGTTGAAATAAACGACATGCTGTCGGTTTCGCCGGCGCGGTGGATGGCCAAGGCCGTCGAGCCGCCTCCGACGATAGTCAAGGCATAGGCATTGGCGACGGCATGGGCCATGGCTTGGGTGCCACGGGCAAAGGCGTCTCGTTCAAACAGACCCATCGGCCCGTTCCAGAGGATGGTTTTGGCATTTTCCACCGCCTCGGTAAAGAGTTTGACGGAGGCTGGCCCGATATCCAGTCCATACCATCCTTCGGGAATCTCTTGAATGGGAACGTTTTTTGTTTCGGCGCCGGGGTCCAGGCTGGCCGCCACCACGCAGTCTACCGGCAGATAAAATTTGATACCTTGCTCGACGGATCGTTCATACACGCCTTTGGCGAAATCCAGCATCTCGTCTTCGACCAGGGACCGGCCAATTTCGAGTTTCATGGCTTTCAGGAACGTAAACGCCATGCCGCCGCCGATCACGACCTTGTCAACTTTGCTTTCGAGGTTTTTGATGACTCCGATTTTTCCCGAGACCTTCGCGCCTCCCAAGAGGGCGACAAACGGGCGGACGGGACTTTCCACGGCCCCTTCGAGATACTCCACTTCACGTTTCATCAAATATCCGGCTGCGGAGGCTTTGATGAATAAGGGAATACCCGAGGTGGAGGCGTGGGACCGGTGTGCAGTACCGAACGCATCATTGATGAAGACGTTACCCAACGAAGCCAGTTCTGATGCGAACTCTTTGTCATTGGCTTCCTCTCCGGGATGAAACCGGACGTTTTCCAGCAAGAGGACGTCGCCGGGTTGCAGTTGGCTTGCGAGGTTTTTCACGAGCGGGCCGGCGCAGTCCGGGGCGAACGTCACGTCCTTCCCCAAAAGGCGTTTCAGGCGTTTGGCCACCGGCGCGAGGCTGAGTTCCGGGCAGACCTTTCCGTTGGGACGTCCCAGGTGGGAACACAGAATCACGCTCCCACCTTCGTCAACCACGTGGTTGATGGTGGGAATCGCCGCGCGAATCCGGGAATCGTCCGTAATTTTTCGGTCCTCATCGAGCGGAACGTTGAAGTCCACGCGGATAATGACCCGTTTCCCTTGCAGGTCGACCTGATCAATGGTTTGTTTGGTGATATGCACGATACTTCCTTTCCTCCCGGGGTTGCAGGAGGACGAAGCCCGGGCGCTTAGTTCTTCGAGGCCAAAAATTTCACCAGGTCCCTCAATCGGCAGGAATAGCCCCACTCGTTGTCGTACCAGGCAAAGACCTTGACGAACCGGCGATTCATCACGGTCGTGAGGGGCGCATCGACAATCGCCGAATAGGAGCTTCCGTTCAAATCAATGGAGACAATCGGATCTTCGGAATACCCCAGAATGCCGTTGAGTTGGCCTTCAGCGGCCCGGGCAAAGGCGGCGTTGACTTCGCTGGCGTCACAGTCCCGTTCGGTCTCCACGGCCAAGTCGATCAGTGACACATTGGGGGTGGGGACGCGAATGGCGACCCCGTCGAGTTTGCCCTTCAGTTCCGGGATGACCAAGTGTACGGCTTTGGCTGCGCCGGTCGAGGTCGGAATCATCGAGAGGCCCGCGCTCCTGGCGCGCCGCAGGTCCTTATGAGGCAAATCCAGCAGTTGCTGGTCATTGGTGTAGGAATGAATCGTGGTCATATAGCCGTGGTCGATGCCGAATCCTTCAAGCAGGACTTTGGCCACTGAAGCCAGACAGTTGGTCGTACAGGAAGCATTGGAGATGACGTGGTGCGACCGGGGATCATACGATTGTTCGTTCACTCCCAAGACGATCGTAAGGTCGGCGTCCTTGCCCGGGGCTGATACCACCACCCGGGGAGCGCCGGCCGATAGATGTTGGCTTGCCGCTTCCCGGTCGGTAAAGCGGCCGGTTGCCTCGATGACCACGTTGACGCCCAGCGTTTTCCAGGGCAATGCCTTGGGGTCCCGTTCGGCAAAGACGCTGATACGTTGGTCGTTGACCAGCAGGTGATCGTCTCCGGCTTCCACCGTTCCCGGAAATCGTCCATGGACCGAGTCGAAAGTCAACAGGTGACTCAGGGTTTTCGAGTCGGTCAGGTCGTTGATTCCGGTGACGTGAATAGAGGGGTCACCCAGGGAGGCCCGGAAAAAATTGCGCCCGATTCGTCCAAATCCGTTAATTCCCACACGTATAGCCATGCTGTCCCGTTTGTGAAATGAGCTAAAAATTAGTCAGGAGATGGGGAAACTACATAATACGTTCGGGAGTGAATGGAAGTCAAATCTTCATGGCTTCCTTGACTTCTCCGAGCGTTTGACGGGAGATCCCGGACGCGCGTTCGCACCCGTCCCGGACCACTTCGTCGAGTCGTGCGGGGTTGGCTTCGAGCGAGCCGCGAGCTTCCCAGATGGGCGACAGTTGCGCCACGACGCGGTCCGCCACGAATTTCTTGCAGTCGATGCAGCCGATTTTTGCCGTGCGGCATTCCTGGTTGACCTGCTCAATGATCGCGGGTTCGGAATACATCTTGTGGAATTCGAATACCGGACAAATCTCGGGGTTCCCCGGGTCGGTTCGTCTCACCCGGGCCGGATCGGTGACCATGGTCTTGAGGGTTTGCCGGACCGTGGGTTCGGTGTCCGACAGGTTGATCGTGTTCCGGTAACTCTTGCTCATTTTGCGACCGTCGGTGCCCACGACCTTGGGAAATTCCGTGAGCAGTTCCTGCGGTTCCACCAGCACGGGAGCATAGAGACTGTTGAACCGGCGGGCGATTTCGCGGGTCAGTTCCAGGTGGGGGAGTTGGTCCTTGCCGACAGGTACGGCATTGGCTTTGTAAAGCAGGATGTCCGCGGCTTGCAGGACGGGATACCCCAAGAACCCGTGCGTGGAAAGGTCGCGTCCCTCGAGTTGTTCCTGTTTTTCCTTATACGTGGGATTGCGTTCCAGCCACGAGACCGGGGTCAGCATCGAGAGGAGTAACTGCAAGACCGCGTGTTCCGGCACGTGGGATTGAATGAAGACCGTGGACCGTTCGGGGTCGATTCCCGCCGCGAGCCAGTCGATCAGCAATTCCCGGACATAGGTCGTGACGTGACCGGTGTCTTCGTAATTGGTGGAAAGCGCGTGCCAATCCGCCACGAAGAAGAAACACGTATGGGTGTCCTGAAGCGTTTTCCAATTTGTGAGGGCTCCCAAATAATTTCCCAGGTGCAGGCGCCCACTGGGCTGCATGCCGCTTAACACGCGCATCGTTCACTCCTTCACAAGCAATTCTCCACAAGTAGTTACCATACCAACCTCGAGAGAATACTGCCGGTCATGAATTGGAAGATTGTCCCGATAAAGCCACTCACCACGTGAATCCGTGAATCAAAAAAAATCAGGCCGAGGATAATCAGCATGCCGTAGGGCTCCAGGCGGCTGAGCAGGACGGCTGGTTTGAGCGGCAAGCTGCTCGTCAGGATCCGGCCTCCGTCGAGCGGGGGAATCGGAAGCAGATTAAACGCAAAGAGCAGGGTATTGATGATGATCGAAAACAGGGCCATGGCGGTCAACGGCAACAGGAGCATCCCCAACAGGTCGCTTCTGGGGGGCACGCCCGGCTGTGGGGGCCAATTCTCCTGCAGCGTGGGATCGATGGTGAGCAGGACGTTCAACAGGATGCCACTCAGAACGGCCAGTACGAAGTTCATGGCCGGACCGGCTGCCGCCACGAGGGCCATGTCACGTCGAGGGTTGCGCAATCGTCCCGGCGTCACGGGAACGGGTTTCGCCCAACCGAACAGGAAGCCTCCGGGCATCAACAGGCAGAGCAGGGGAACGATAATCGTGCCGAACCGGTCGACGTGGACGAGTGGATTGAGCGTCAACCGGCCATGTTCGCGAGCCGTGGCGTCTCCGTAATAATTGGCGACCCAACCGTGCGCATACTCATGCAGGACCACGGCCAGCATGAGCGGAAGAATCACATAGGACAGGGTATGAAAAAATTGAGCCATGAATAATTAATTGTACTTAATTCAATTGAACGAACCGGCCATTCTGAATTTGGATCATATACACTTTACGAGTGAGGATGCCACCCTCATCGAATTTTTCCAAACCGCCCAAGGTGGGAAGATCATGCCGGACAAAGAGTTGGATGCGGACGTCAGGCCCGGTCGTGGCCCCGCGGTGGATCGTATCAAGGACCACGTGCATGGCATCGTAAGCCTGGACCGCAAAAATGGATGGATCAGACTGAAACCGTTCACGATAGGCGGTGATAAAACGTCGGGTTTTCGGATCGGTGGTCTCAAGGAACAGGGCGTCGCCGAACAGCCCTCCATCAATTGAACTGCGTCCCCACGTCAGGAGATTGGGGTGGTTCCAGGCATTTGTTCCCAACAGGGGGACGTTCACGTCGAAAAAGGCCAGTTGCGCGGCCAGAAACGCCACGTCGGTCGGATGGCCCGGCAGAAACAGGGCATCGAATCCGGGAGTATACACTAACGGCACATCTTCTTCATTCCCGTCATCGGGCACCAGCGGCAGCATTTCTCCATAGAGGCTCAAGTCCGTCTCTTTCATGCGAATGATTTGACGTGACGCATCGGTCGTTCCCGGCTGATACCACTCCGCGGCAATCACCTCTCCTCCATTTTGAACCGCGGCCCGTTGAAAAATGTGAAGCAACTTTTTCCCATGGGGCGTCTGCGGGGCCAGGATGCAAAAACGCGTATACCCGAAATGCTGCATGGCATAGTCCACCAGCCGGTTGATCTGGAGGGAGGGCGTCATGGCGCTGCTGAACCAATACCGTCCGAATTGCTTGACGTTGGGCAGTGTCACGGTGGGTGAAATAAAGGGCACGGACGCGAAATCCGGGACATCGGCCAGGAGTTGAACCTCCCGGGTCAACAAAGGACCAATCAGGGCGATGGGGGCAAATTCGTCGAGCAGTTGTGAAACATCGCGGCGGAGTTGGGCCGTCGGAAGGGCGCTGTCTTTGACCACCAGACCGACGTCGTCGGAACCCCCAAAGGCCTCATCTTCTTCCAGGGCCAATCGGATGCCGTTGAACGTATCGGTTCCAAAGGATTTCATTGTTCCCGAGAAAGGCAACGTCGCCGCAATCACGTGGCGATGGGCTTTGATTCCGGCAGTGACGGTCTGCAGAAGCGCGGTCGCGGTCCGGGCATAGGGATGACCGGGAAAGCGTTGAAGAAAGGCGCGGATGTCCCGTTCGGCCAATGTATCGTCATCTCGCGAGTTGCGGAATTCAATGAGGCGGATTAAGGCCAGGTCACCGGGAGACGTGTCCGGAAAGGCATCGATGACCTCACCGAGGGACGATTCATTCATCTTTTCCAGGATGAGATGCTGAACATAGTCCAGGAGATCCCGTCGTTTGTCCGCCCCCGATTGTTCGGCATGATGCAATGCGGTTTCAATCGCCCGAAGGTACTCACTTGTTGACTCGTATGCGAGGCATAACCGATAGAGGGCCTCGGCGCGTAAGGTTTCGTCCGCACTCAAGTCCAGGACCCGGGACAGGATGGAAACGGCCCGTTTGGGTTGTTGCACTTCGGTATAAAGGGTGCCCAGCCTCAACCGGGCATCGTGGGCCAGCGTTGAGCCCGGAAATTCTTCGAGGAATTGTTCGAGGGCGGGAATGGCCTGGTTGGATTGTCCCTCGGCTTCCAGGGCTATAGCGTGCAAAAAAGAGAATTGCTCGATGAACGCGGGCACGTCGGATTGATCGAGAAACCGTTTGATCAATCGGATCGCCTCTCCGGTGCGTTCCCGTTCGAGTTGAGCCTTGATTTGGGCGAGACCCTGTTCTTCGGTCAGTTCCCCGGGCGAGGACAACCACGGGGGGGTGTCCCTACCAAGCGTCGCTCCCGGCCAGAAACCGAAACTGATGAGAAGCAACCAAAGAAGGGTGGAAGAAAAAGAGAACTTGGCGATGATCATGAGACATTGTTGCGCAATATGGTATATAAAGCCAGGGTCGCTGACTGTCAAGAAAGGAACCTCTGATTTATTGCACTATCGGGCGCATGGCTGCGTTGTGTCCTCGCTCAACCCTCACCTATCTCTCTGATAAGCTTCGGGTTTCGCTCCGGGACGCCTTGCCCTGCATCCCGCTATCACAATAAATCAGAGGTTCCGAAAGGCAAGACACCCATGAATGACCGGCCGACGTTGCAACCGTTGCGTATCGAAGCCCTGGTCGACCAGTACCTGACCAATTTGAGAGTTGAGGGCGGCGTCGCCAACAATACCGTCCAGGCCTATCGACGCGATCTCGAAAAGTTGCGCGCGTACCTGGCGTTGGAGGGCATGACCAATCCGCTGGACGTCCCACCGCATTTGACCGGATTTCTGAATCACCTGCGCGCGCAAGACTTGTCGCCTGCCTCGGTGTCCCGGTGCCTGGCGGCCATCCGCGGGTTTTACCGGTTTCTCAGCACGGAGCACGGAGCCCCGGAAGTCCTGTCCCAACTACCCGGGGCGCCCAAACAATGGGCGAAATTGCCCAAGACGTTATCCGAATCCGAGGTGACGGCCCTGTTGGAGTTGCCGGTCGGGCAAGGATTGGAGGAAATTCGGGATTCCGCCATGGTGGAGTTGATGTACGCGGCCGGCCTTCGAGTCTCGGAGCTGATCTTGCTTCCCCTCTCGGCGGTGAACGTGGAAGTGGGGTACGTGCAGGCCACCGGCAAACGCGACAAACAACGCCTGGTGCCCATCGGCGAAGTGGCTCGCCAAAAGCTGGTGGCCTATTGCCGGGAGGTACGGCCGGTCCTGTTGAAAGGTCGATCCGCGCCGGCGTTGTTCGTGACGAGGCGGGGGGGGGCCATGACGCGGCAGAGCTTTTGGACCATTCTCCGGCGGCGGGCCGTGCGAGCCGGCATTCACAAGCCGATCTCTCCGCACGTGTTGCGTCATTCGTTTGCCACGCACCTGCTGGAACACGGCGCCGACCTGCGCGCCGTTCAGATGATGCTGGGCCACGTCAACATCGCCACCACCCAAATTTACACGCACGTGGAACACAAGCGGCTGAAGCAAGTCCATGACGAGCGGTTCCCCAGGAAACGCCGTCGCGGTTCGCACGGGCCATCGGCCTCCTCCTCGATTAAAGATGTCAAGGATGACAGAAGGAGACAGTGACAAGTGTCAACGAATTACTGAACGCACACACAATCCCCGACGTTTTTAATCGGGGCGTCCGCGCCGGGACGCGCCCCGGCCGCGGAAATCGGGAGAAGTATACGCCTTATCGGCGAAAAGAACGAAAGCACCGCTTTCCAATGACAGGCGAGCGTGAAGGAGAAGAGAAATCCAAACGCGACCATCCAACAGGCAGCATTGCACGCAAAGCGGTCACTATGATATTTAATCAGAGTTCGTTCGTGAAGCAGCGTTGACAGGAGACTGTTCTGAAACCTCCCCTCCCCCGGCACCCAGATGATTCAGCGCTCGGGCCGCTTTCCGCGCGTCGCATCGAAGCCGCCCGGGAACGCTACGGAAGCACCGTCGATGGTTATCTCGCCTACCTGCAAGTCGGTGACCCACTCATGGACTCCTTGGTGGCGCACTACACCGCGCAGTCATCCGATCGCGGTTACATGGAATTGTGTCAGGCCATCGACCGCGGCATCGAGTCGGTGGACGCCCCCCCCCCGCTGACAAGGTTGTTCGAGGAACTGGATCACGTCCCCTTCTGGGTGGACTGGGACCGGCTGCGCATCGCCAGCCGGAAAATCGTCCGTAACGGGCTGTTGACCTCCCTGTCGTTCGCCACCTACGCACTGCCGCACGTCTATCTCGCCACCGCCAACAAACCGCTCGGGATCAACCGGCACCTGTTTGACGAGGTGGCGCAACGGTATGCCCGCACCTCCCGGTTCGTGACGGATGTGTTCCTGCCGGACGGCCTGAGACGCCACGCCGACGGTTTCCGGCTAGCGGTGCTGGTGCGTTATGCACATGCCCAGATGCGGTACGCGCTGCTGACTCGCGGTGACTGGGGTCCGGAGCACTACGAGACCCCCATCAACCAGGTCCACGTCGCGGTCTGCGCGGTTTTCTTCTCGCTTTTCGTGGTCCACGGGCTTCAACGCCTGGGGGTGCGGTTCTCGGCACAGGAGATGGAGAGCGTCATCCTGACCTGGCGCTACGTGAGCTATCTCCTGGGGGTCGATTCCGAGTTGATCGTAACCTCGGAACAGGACGCGGAAAGGCTGGTGGCAATCTCCCGCAGTCTCGAACTGGACGCCGACGACTTGTCCCGGCGCCTGCTGCGGTCGACCATCGAGTCCGGACCCCGGTTCCTTGGCATCGAACAGCAGCGCGTGGCGAAGCCGTTGATTCATTTCGTTTGGCAGTTGGCGCGGCGGATGCTCGGCGACACGTTGGCGGACGCCTTCGACGTGCCATGCCAGACACTGCCCTACCGGTTGGGGGTGCGGGCTCTTCCCGTCGCCGTCGCCTGCCTGGATCGGGCTCCCTGGCTCTTCCCCCGCGCCGTCCGCAATTTCGTCGGCGTGGAATTCTGGCTCATGCGTAGCGACTATGACGAATTCGTCAAACCGGACTGACCCCGTTTCCGAAGAAGCCGAGGGTCCGGTCCTGGTCACCGGGGGGAACGGCTATGTCGCATCGTGGCTCGTCAAGACGCTTCTCGACCGTGGCACTACCGTTCATGCCACCGTCCGGGACGCCGGCGACCCGCGGCGCACCGGGCATCTCCGGCGGCTGGCGGACCGCGCGCCTGGCCGGCTGCGGCTTTTCGAGGCCGAACTCATGGACGGCGCATCCTTCGATGCCGCCCTATCCGGATGCACGGCGGTGTTTCACACCGCTTCGCCGTTTGTCGTGCGTGGCGTTTCGGACCCTATGCGGGAGCTGATCGCGCCGGCGCGGGACGGCACCCGCAACGTGCTCGAAGCCGCCGGCCGCGCGGGTTCGGTCACGCGCGTAGTGCTGACCTCCAGCGTCGCGGCGGTCTACGGAGACGCCGCCGACTTGCGCGACACCGCGGCCGGCCGTTTCGACGAGAGCCATTGGAACCACACCAGCAGTGCCCGCCACCAGCCCTATTTTTATTCCAAGACGCTCGCCGAACGCACGGCCTGGGAGATCGCGGAGCGTCAAGACCGCTGGACTCTTGCGGTGGTCAACCCGGGGTTCGTCACCGGGCCGGCGCTCAGCCCCCACGCCACCTCGGAAAGCGTCGCGCTGGTCCGCGACTTCGGTTCCGGACGCTATCGCATGGGCGTGCCGGCGCTGGACGTTGGCGTGGTCGACGTTCGCGACGTCGCCGAAGGGCATGTCCGGGCCGCGGGGGGGGGCGGTGCCGGGGCGCGGCACATCCTGGTGGCCGAGACGTTGAGCCTGCTGGAGATGGGCCGGTCGCTTCGGGCGCGTTTCGGCAACCGCTATCCCTTTCCGCGTATCACGGTGCCGAAGCCTGTCTGCGCCCTGGTGGCTCCCTTCCTGGGCACCACCCTGAAGTTCGTGTCCCGAAATGTCGGTTACCCTGTGCGCTTCGACAATCAGCGCGCCCGGCAGAGCCTCGGCATGACCTTTCGTCGCGGCGCCGACTCGGTGATCGACCACTTCCAGCAGCTTCTGGACGACGGGCTGCTGTCGTCCCGCGACAGCGGCGACAGGAGGGCTCCATGACACCGATCTTCGTCGTGAGCACGGGACGATGCGGTTCGACTATGCTGTCGGACATGATCCGGCGGCATCCTGATCTGTTGAGCGTCTCGGAGTTCTTCACCTCGCTTTCCAGCAAAGCGTTCGTGCACAGCCGGGCGGAATGGAGCGGAGAAGCCGTCTACCAGCGGCTGAACCGGCTCTCCCCGGGCGGAAGGGCGCTCCTGAAGAACGGCCTGTACCCCGACGAGTTCCTCTACACGCGGGAGTCCGGCGGGCGCTACCGGCCGGAAGAGGTGCCCCCCATTCTGTGCGCGACCCTGCCGCATTTGAGCGCCGACTCCCACGAAGAACTTTGGGATGAACTGGCCTCGGTGATCCGGTCGCGGCCCGGGGGTGCGCTGGCGGACCATTACCGGTTCGTCTTCGAGTGGCTGGCGCATCGCTTCGGCAAGAAGACCTGGATCGAACGGTCCGGCGGGTCCCTGCTGTATGTGCCGGCGCTGGCGCGGCTGTTTCCCGACGCTCGTTTCGTGCACATCTACCGGGACGGGCGGGACACGGCCATGTCCATGTACCGTCATCCCTTCTTCCGGCTGCGCGTGCAGGCGGCGCAGTTGCTGCGGCGGATGGGGATGAACCCCTTCACGCCGTTCAACGTTCCCGGCACGAGTCCGTGGATGCCCTGGTTCGAATGGTTGCGGTTCCAGTTCTTCTCCGGCGAACGCTACCGGCGCATGGCCATCGACCCGCCGTCCTTCGGATGGTTCTGGAGTTGCGCCATCGAGCAGGGCGTCGACTTCCTGGAAACCCTACCTTCCGACCGGGTGCTGTCCATGCGGTATGAAGCCGTGGTGGCCTCCCCCGAGCAGGAGTTGCGCCGCTTCATCCGTTTCGTCGGCCATGAGTTCGAGGACCCGGATTGGCTGGAGACGGTGAGCGCCCTGCCCAAAGCCAGGCCGCAGGCGTGGCAACGCCTGCCCGCCGACGAACAGGCGCGGCTGGCCGAGGCCTGTGGTCCGGGCCAGCGGCGGCTGGGATACGATAACGCGTGAGGGAACATCGAATACAGTGAGGGAAGCTCGGATACGATGACGCGTGAGGGACCACGGCGATGATGGAAAGTACGGACCTGACCGCGGGGCCGGTCTCCGCTCATCTTCGGCGGTTGGCGGTTCCGTATTCCATCGGTATGGTGTTCGCCATCCTCTACAACCTGGTGGACACGTTTTTTGCCGGCCTGCTGTCCACCGAAGCGCTGGCTGCGCTGGCCATTGCCTTCCCATTGTTTTTCGCCCCCGTGTCGCTGGCCCTGGGAATCAACGCCGCGGTTGTGGCGCTGGTGGGGAACGCGCTGGGCGGCGGCGACCGCGCGTACGCCAAGCGACTGATCTGCCAGAGTCTCAGCTACGCGGCCCTCATCTCGGTGGTGCTGGCGCTGGCGGGTTTTCTGGTCCTGCCGTGGCTGGTGGAGGGCGTCACCGCGGAGGCGGGCGCCGTGCGCGGGCTGACCCTGGGTTATCTGAATGTCCTCCTCATCGCCACCCCGTCCTTTTTCCTGTTCTACTCGGCCAACGGCGCGTTGTTGGCTCAGGGTTCCGCGGTGGCGATCATGAAGGCCCAGATCGGGAACCTTCTCGCCAACATCGTTCTGACGCCGCTGATGGTGTTCGGCATTCCCGGACTGGTGGACGGCATCGGGTTTAACGGCATCGCCTTGTCCACCCTGGTGTCGCAGACGGGCGCGATGCTCTACACCGTGCGGGTCGTGCTGCGCTCGGAGACCATGAGGACCGACGCGCCGTCCGCTTACCGGCTTCAAGGAGATGACTCCTGGAACCTCACGGCGCAAGCCCTTCCCACCGCCATCGGCATGGGGCTGATCATCTTCAGCGGCTACATCGTCCAGCTCTATCTCAAGGAGTTCGGCGCCGGGGCCATCGCCGGTTTCGGCATCGCCGTGCGGGTGGAGCAACTGTTGCTGCTGCCGGGCATCGCGCTGGCTTTTTCGTTGCGCCCCCTGGTGGCCCAGAACTTCGGCGCCGGCGAGCCGGGACGGGTGCGAGAATCCTTCTCCTGCTGCTGCAAGTCCGGCGTGCTGCTGATGGCCGCGGGCGCGGTCTTGCTGTGGCTCGGGTGCCGCTATGCCATCGCCCTGTTCGCGGACGATGCCGAAGTCATTGAGCGCGGCGGCGAGATCCTGGCTGTGCTCGGTTTCCTAATGCCGTTCACGTTCCTCGTCTTCACCGTCAACAGCCTGCTTCAGGGCCTGAAGCACCCGGCATGGGTGTTGTGGATCATCATCTACGAACGCGGAGTTGGCATCGCCCTGTTCGCGACCCTGTTGCTGATCCTTTGGCCCATGTCCGTGTGGGCCGTGTGGCTGGGTATCGCCACCAGCGTGGTCAGCGGCTGCCTGCTCGCGCTGGCCATCGCCGCGGCCGTCGCCCGCCGGGAGATCGGCGGCCTGTTTGCCCCATCGTCCTGAGCCATGAGCCGCGCCTCATGTGCGGCTCTCTACCCGGCACGGCATGCCGTGCTTGCAGCGGTAGAAACCGGCCAGGGAATCCACCGCGGGAAATTCCTTCGACACGGCGTCGAGCCGCCACCGTTGCGTGATCGCCGCCAAGGTGAACACGACTTCCATTTTGGCGAACATGGCGCCCATGCACTTGCTTTCGCCCGCCCCGAACGGGAGATACGACTGCTTGGGTTGCCGCCCGTGTTCTTCCAGCCATCGTTGCGGCCGGAATTCCGTGGCGTTGGGCCAGTACTTTTCGTTCCGGTGCGGCGCCCTCACGAACACCTGCACAATCGTGCCCTTGGGGATGTGGTAGCCCCCCACCTCGCAGTCACGCACCGCCCTTCGCCCGATCACCATGGCCGGCGGCGTGATCCGCAGCACTTCGTCGAAAACCGCGCCCGTGTACGTCAGGCGGGAAAAATCTTCGAACGTCGGCCTGCGTCCCTCCAGCACTTCATCGACTTCGGCTTCCACGCGCGCACGGGTCTCCGGATTGGCGCTGAGATGGTACATGCACCACACGAGCGTATTGGCCGAGGTCTCGTGTCCGGCAATGAACATGACGTAGGACTCGTCCCGGACCTCCTCGTTGCTCAGCGCCGGTTCCCCTTCCTCATCGTCCACGGCGTGTACCAGGTACGATACCAGGTCGGTCCGCTGCATTTGATCGTCGGCCCGGGCCTTTCCAACGACCTCATAGACCACCTCGTCCATGCTTTCGATGGCGCGGCGTGACCTCCGGTTCCGGGGCAAAGGCAGTCCTGCGATCCACCAGCCCAAGGGAACGACATTGAGGATGGCGTCCCAGGTGAGCGCGTTCAGGACTCCCTTGAGGAGACTCGACTCGACTCTTGAGTCGGGCCCGAAAAAGGCGCGGCCCACGATATCCAGGGCCAACTGGTGCATGGGTTGGTCCACGTTGACGACGCTGCCTTCGGCCCATCCGTCGCGCAACTTGATGGCCTCGTCGATCATGATCTCCGAATAGCCCTGCATCGCCTTGGTGTGAAAGGACGGCTGAACCAGCCGCCGCAGCCGGCGGTGCTCCTTTCCCACCGTCGTCATGGTCGTAGGGTTCTTCAGGATCCGGTTGTTGTGGTAGAGCGGTCCCTTCTCGAACGCTCTCCGTTCCGATACCAGGACCTGATCGATGACTTCGGAGCCGAACACGATGCAGAACTTTTGCCCAGCCATGGAGAAGTACGCGATATCGCCATACTGGGCGAAGAGTTGCTCGAAGAAGCCTGCATGGTCTCGCAGCCGGTGAATCAGCCGGTTCAGGCCGAAGCCACCGCCCGGCCCGGGCGGCAGCTTGCCGTGTCCGGACCGCTTGGGCTGCGCCTCCTGCGGATTGCCGTTGGATGGATGAGGACTGGTTTCCATGTCATGCCTCCTCTTTCACCAAACCGGGTCAGCATGCGGGTCAGCGCGCGATCGACTTCGATTTCAGCCGCTGTTTCGTGAAGTCCTTCGGGGCCAGACCCACGCGGAACTTGTAGTTGGTCCAGGGCATCTCCGTTGACTTGCCCGTCTGCTTGTTCTCCATCACCATTCGTCCCGCGCGCCAGTAACGATCAAGATACTGGCGATAATCGGTGAGCGTCAGTATCTTCTCCAAGTCGCCGCGGCGGCTCGGCTATTATCCCGTGCCCCTTAGTGCCAAATGTCAAGGAAAATTTTCTGTCTCCCATCCGCGGCGTGCTGCTTGTCATCATGCCCTCCTATCTGAGCCCCCGGGCGGCCTCAAACGTCAGGATTCCTCTCGTCGCGCGAGATAGAATAAGGAGCTAGCCTACCCCGTTTGCTTAGCAAAGACAACCACTAGAGTAATTCATGTATGTAAAACGCCTGATTTTTCTAGCGTTTGTCAAGCCCCTGGATGGGGCAAAGGAAAACTGCAAAAACTCTGGATCCTCGATTAAAAATGTCGAGGATGACAGAGGGGGAAGGTCGGGAAAGGAGAATACGGTCTACGTTGCAAAAGAGAAATCCCCTGTGGCAGGCTTGATCGCCGGTCGCATTCGTTGATTGCCGAAGGAGGAAAAGCATGAAGTTTAAACGGCAAGTCCATTACGTCAAAGGGGTCTTTATCTGTCCCAAGTGCAATCAATCTTTTGTGCAGGAACGCTGGATCGAAGAATGGCGCGTGCGCTGTCATCGCTGTGACTATCGCGGTACCCTGACCCATGTTTCCGTGGAAGAACACATGGAAGAAGAAACCGAGCGCATGTGACGACCGAACAGCCTGATCACTTTCAGTGGACCGTGTATTGGGAGCGTGAGTACACGACGGCTATTGCGCCGGAACGGTTAAAACTCGATTTTCATCCCCACCGGCCGTTGATGACCAACATGCCGCTACGCGAGCAGCGGGAACTGGCCGCCGGCGGGTACAAAGTGCTTCCTGATGATTGTGGGCCGGTGCGCATGGTGGGCCAGTACGGGTGGCTGGTCCGGTGTCCGGTGGATTGCAAGATTCGCCGGACGAAAGACGGTTTGAAATGGCAGGCGCCCGAAATTCTTCCTGAAGAACGGCTGCTGGGCTACAAGTCCTTTTCTGGGATGTACGTGGACACGATTCTGAACAGCGGCTACGCCAAGCTCTGTTGCGGCATCCGGTTTTATTATCCCAAGCAGGTCGGCATCATGCTGAAGGATGTCCCCAACCATTTTTACCACTACCCGGAACGCACGTTTTCCGTGTGGGAAGGGATCAAGTCGCAGGAATACAAACTCACGCCCAACCTATATGACTTCCTTCCGGACTATGACGCGTTCGTGGCCAACGTGCTCCTGCAATTGGAAAAACCTACGACGCTGAAACGCGGCGACCCCGTGGCCCTGATCGTCCCCGTCCTGCTCCCCAAACAATTCCGCCTGGAAGAACTGACTCCCGACCGGAAACGTTCGGTGCCATCCGAATAACCCCGGCCTGCGCGGCGCACTTGGCGTCAAGGCATAGGCTTGACATATGCCTCAATGGAACTTACACTGGACCAAGTCCAATCATTCCGATAGAGGTGAGTGCGATGAGAACGGCCAAATTGTTCAGGAACGGGAAAAACCAGGCGGTCAGGCTGCCCAAACAATTCGCGTTTGAAGGCGTCAGCGAAATCAGCATCCGCAAGGAAGGCAACGCCGTTGTGTTGCTTCCCCTCAGAAAAAGCTGGGTTTCGTATGCCGCCCTGCCCGCCGCCGATGATGATTTCATGCCGGTGCGCCCTTCACTGCTGGATGACAAGAGAGTGAATTTTTGAATTTGTACGTGTTGGACACGGATACGTGCAGTTACGTGATCAGAAGACGTCCCGAGTCGCTATTGGCGTCCATGCAGGTAACGGCAGGGGAAGGACACAGCCTGACGATTTCGTCCATTACGTATGCCGAATTGCTGCTTGGGGCGGAACGTTCCGACAATAAACGGAAACACCGGAAACTGGTATCCGAGTTCGTTGAACGCCTGGATGACGTCTTGCCATGGGATGCCGGGGCCGCGGAGACTTTCGCCACGTTGCAGGCGTATTTATATAAGAAAGGCTCGCCTATTGGGCTGAACGACACCATGATTGCCGGGCACGCGTTGAGTCGGGGCGCCATTGTCGTCACGAACAACGTCAAACATTTCAGCAAGGCCCCGCGCCTGAAGGTTGAAAATTGGATGCCGCGCGATCCTTGAACCCCACGACCTTACAGGCACAGTCATCCGGACTTCCCGGCAGCAACGTGGATTTATCGCTCTACTTCGATGGGCTGCCGGGTTCCTGAGACTTTTAGTCAGAAGAGGCTTGAGGGAGCGAATCCCGGAGTTCTTCGAGGTTTTTGATCACGAGCAGGTCGCCGTTGGCCGTGGCGACGTCGATGCCTTGTGCGCAGACCGTGCGGCATTTCTCCGGTTGGTTGGCGTGTTTGAGTGATTGCGCCAACGCCAGGATGGCCGCGGAGTAGGTGGGTTTCACCTTGAGGCAGCTTTCCAGGGCGGAAACGGCTTCTTCCCAATTTTCATCCCCCATGTAGGCCTTGCCCAGTCCGAACCAGAGGGTCTCGTCATTGGGATCCATTTGCAGGACTTTCTTGAACTTCTCGATCTTGGGATCTGCCATGGTGTTTCCTGTTGAGGAACCTCTGCTTTACTGCACTATCGGGCGCAGGGCTGCGTTGTGTCCTCGCCCAACCCTCACCTATCTCTCTGATAAGCTTCGGGTTTCGCTCCGGGACGCCTTGCCCTGCATCCCGCTATCACAATAAATCAGAGGTTCCTTGAACGTGTGTAAATGGTCTTGGAGTGCTTCTTGTTCGCGGACTGTAGCAGAGCGGTCTTCGCGTTGTCTAACCACGGACCCTGTGCTACGATCAGGTTCCCGTTTTTACCTCTGATATCCTGGCATGAAAATGAACCGATGAGGCCACGAGTTTGTCACATGTGTGAACAAAACCTCACTCAAACTGTCCATCCCGTTCCCCTCCTTTGTAAGAAGGGGCGAGGGGAGGTAGAAACTATTGTAGCTGCCGCGTCTCATGCGGCCAAGAAGAAGCGCCATAAGATGGCGCGGCTACAAAGATTGTGCCTCTACCTCACCTATCCTCCCCTTACAAAGAGGAGGAAAAGATCTGGAGTGTTCTTGTTTTCATGGCATGGCGCGCGGGCGGGATGCCTGTAAGGGTAAATTCTCTTTCCTGAAAGCAAGAGCGTATAAGAACATCTGGCCGAAGGACTGTTTAATGGGCCGCGTGGGAATTATAACGCATCCGGCGTATCTGGAACATGATATGGGCCGGTCGCACCCGGAGTCGCCGGAGCGGCTGCGAGCCATCCTGTCTCGACTCGAATCCACCGGCACGATGTCCAAGTTGACCCGGATCGCTCCGCGGAACGCCGAGACGGAGTGGATTACCCGCATTCATGATCCGGTCTACGTGCAGCGGCTGGAAGACAAGGCCCCGGGGACGGGCTATGCCTCGCTCGATCTCGACACTTCGCTCTCGCCCGGCTCGTTGCCTGCCGCGCATCTTGCCGCGGGTGGAGCACTGGCGGCCGTTGATGCCATTATGGCGAACCAGGTCGATCAGGTCTTCTGTGCGGTTCGTCCACCGGGGCACCATGCCGAGGCTAATCGCGCCATGGGGTTTTGCCTGTATAATAACGTGGCGGTTGCGGCCCGGTATATCCAGGAACGTTATGGTCTCCGGCGCGTGCTGATCGTGGATTGGGACGTGCATCACGGCAACGGCACGCAACACGCGTTTGAAGACGATCCGTCGGTTCTGTTTTTCAGCACGCACCAGTATCCCCATTATCCCGGGACCGGCGCGGAAACGGAGCGCGGACGGGGCAAGGGAGAAGGGGCGACTATCAACGTGCCCCTGTATGGCGGGCAGGGGACGGATGAGTACCGGGAAATTTTCCATCGGGTGTTGGTGCCGGCCGCGGCCGCGTTTCAGCCCGAGTTCGTGCTGATTTCGGCCGGATTCGATGCCCACCGGGATGATCCCCTGGCAAGCATGGCGATCACGGATGAAGGGTACGGCGAACTGACTCGCATTGTGGGGTCCATTGCTCACACCCATTGTCAGGGTCGCATCGTGGCTTGCCTGGAAGGCGGCTACGACCTGAGGGCGCTTGCCGCTTCGGTTGAACGGCACATTCTGGCGTTGATGGACGCGTAACTCATGGCAAGCACGCGACGAAGACGACGAGGCAGACGCCGGGGGCTTGTACTGCTGGGTCTGTTGGTGGCCGTTCCCGGTCTGCTCTATTATTTTTATACGGAGATTCGGCCCACCGTTATTTTTGGATTACGCGACGACTATGCCCATGCCATTCCGTTCCAGGACGTTCCGGCGGGGTTGGACTCGTTGAGCGCGGAGTCATGCGGGCAATGCCACCAGGCGATTTATGAAGAATGGAAAACCAGTATTCATGCCCATGCCTATCGAGATCCGTTTTTCCAGGCCTATTGGAAAAAAGACGGGTACGTCTGGGTCTGCCTCAACTGCCATACGCCGTTGGAAAATCAGCAACCCACGCTGATCAAAGAGATCCCGAACAACAGGGTCGAAAAGGCGGTCGAGGTCGATAACCCGCGTTACGACGTGGACTATCAGGCGGAAGGCGTCACCTGCGCGGCGTGTCACGTGCGCGACGGCAAGATCCTGGGACCGTTTGACGATTCGGCGGCTCCCCACCCCACGGAATATGATCCCGCCTTTCGCACGACGGCAATTTGTTACCGATGTCACAACGTGGTCTCCGGGCCCTTTCAATTTTATAACGTAGGCCCCTGCGGCACCTACGCGGAATATGAAGGCGAGTTTTTTATGAAGGAGCAAGGGTTCACGTGCCAGCATTGTCACATGCCGGAAGTTTCCCGTCCGGTGGCCGAAGGCGGGCCGATTCGGCAGGGCCGCCGCCATCTCTGGCGAGGCGGGCATGATCCTGACATGATTAAACGGGCCGTCGCGATCCAGGTCAAGGCCGATCCTCCCAACCCCAAGCAAGGCGAAACCGTCAGGATGACCTTGACCCTGATCAATGCCGGGGCCGGGCACAAGATTCCCACGGGCGATCCCGATCGTCACTTTACCGTGGAATTCTACGTCAAGGATTCGACGGGCCGGATTCTCACGGAGCAAACCGACACGATGGGGCGCTGGATTCTCTGGCAACCCGTCATCCTGGAAGTGTATGACAACCGCTTGCTGCCGTTGGCCAGCCGTGACTATGAGTTTTTCTATGACGTGCCGGAAGATCGGTCTGACCTGGTGGTGGAAGCCCGGGTCCGGTATCATATTTTAACCGATGGCCAGCATGCCATGTTGCGGGAAACCTATGGGTTGCAGTCAGATGACCCGTACCGGTATACGATCTATACGCGGCAATTTCCGCTGAATGATACATTGCAAACGGCGTTGCATGCGGAAACGCCGGTCGAGACACGGTTGGGATGTGTCGCTCCGGAGGATAGGGTTCATCCCGGGGAATCCGCCCCCGCGCGGGGTCATCAGGAGCTTTTAACGATAGGTTGATTTATGTGGAGCACGTACCTCATCGATACGGAAACCCTGGCCCTTAATCTTGGCCGGGAGGATTTGGTCATCATTGACGTGCGCGGCCAGGGTGCGTACACCTCGCACGTCCCCGGGGCCGTGCATAGTACCTGGCACGAATACAGTGATCCCCAGGCCACGGCCAAGGGCCTGTTGGATCCCGACGTCGCCCGGTTGGAGAAGCGGTTGCAGTCCTTGGGTATCAATAATTCGAGCGACGTCGTGGTGTATTCCAATCCCTTTGATAATTGGGGCGACGAAGGCCGGATGTTTTGGATGTTGCAGTATCTTGGACACAAAAGTGTCAAGATCCTGGACGGAGGCTGGCCCAAATGGACGTCCGAACATCGACGCTATGAACATGACCCGGTTCGTCTCAAGCCGGGCAATTTTACGGCTTCAGTTCAGCCGGACGTGATGATCGACAAACAGGAATTGAAGAAATTGGTCAAAAGTCCCCATCGGGACACGGTGATCGTGGATGCCCGGAGCGTGGAGGAATACGCGGGCAAGGAAATCGACGGGTTGCCGAGACCAGGGCATATCCCATCCTCGGTCAATATCCCCTGGAACGGGTTTCTTCGTCAGGACGCCACGGTCAAGCCCGTGTCCGCGCTTCGGGAAATGTTTCATGCGTTCGGCATGAACGAACAACAGGAAGTGATTACCTATTGTTTGGGCGGTCTTCGGTCGGCGTGGGTGTATTTTTTACTGAAGTTGGCGGGTTATGAGCGGGTACGAAATTATCCGGGATCCTGGTGGGAGTGGAGCCGGGATTTTGCGGCCCCCGCGGAAAAAGACATGAAATTGCTCTACCAGGTCACGGGTAAAGAAGAAGAGGCGTCTTGAAGAAACCATGGAGGCATGAGAGAATCAGAGGAAAGATTGGTTTCTCTAATCCTTTAGAGAGGAGATCTGACATGGTGAAAAATTTTCTTTTTGGCGGCGTACTGATTTTGGCAGTGGTTGCATTGGTAGCCACGTTGGGGTGCTCCGAAGAGAAAGCGCCTGAGAAAGCAGCGCCTGAGAAGGCAGCACCTGCGGAGGCAGCACCTGCGGAGGCAGCGCCTGCAGAGGCAGCACCTGCAGAGGCGGCACCTGCGGAGGCAGCGCCTGCAGAGGCGGCACCTGCAGGGGCAGCACCTGCGGAGGCAGCGCCTGCAGAGGCGGCACCTGCAGGGGCAGCACCTGCGGAGGCAGCGCCTGAAGAGGCAGTAGAAGGGAAGTCAGATTAACAAGGAGGTGTAGAATGGCGAAGAAATTTTTCATTGCCGTATTGGCGATGGCGGCGCTGTTTGTATTGATGGCGGCACCGGCGTTTGCCGATGGGAATCCGCACGTGGCTGAAGCGATTACGCACGCGGAAGAAGCGGCCAAACATGGTGGCATGGGGCATGCCGATGCCGTGGTCAGCCATGCGCAGGAAGCGCTCAGCCATGCAGAAATGGCTCAGAAGGAAGTCAAGAACCCTCATCTTGATGAGGGCGTCGGCGAATTGAAGGAAGCCATCGCGCATGGTGGCCAGGGTCATGCCGAAGTGGCGACCAAACATGCGAAGAGTGCCGTCATGCATCTGAAGGAAGTCCATTGATTGTGTTGAACAGGTCAAGGCGGTTTAAAAAAACGGGCAGGGAGTTCCTGCCCGTTTTTGTTTTGAGGATAGGTCAAAAGGACAATTGTGAAAGTCGGCTATTTTCAGACCCGGCCTGAATTCGGGCAAGTGGACCGCAACATCGGGCAGGTGGCGGCTCGCCTGGGTTCGGTAGAGTGCGAACTGCTCGTCCTACCGGAATTTGCCTTTTCCGGGTATCAATTCGTCAGCCGGGAGGAAGTCTTCGAGTTATCGGAACGGGTTCCGGACGGCCCCACCACCCAGGCCTGTCTGGAACTGGCCCGCCGGCATCGGATGCATCTGGTCGTAGGGCTGCCTGAGCAGGCCGGGGGACAGTGCTACAATTCGGCGATTGTGGTGGGGCCTTCGGGGTTCCTGGGCAGTTACCGCAAGACGCATTTATTTTGTGAGGAAACGTTGTTCTTCAGCCCGGGCGACTCGGGGTTTCGGGTGTGGGACATCGGCCCGGCCCGCATCGGGGTGATGATCTGCTTTGACTGGTACTACCCAGAATCCGCCCGTACCCTCGCCTTGCAGGGGGCGGAGATCCTGTGCCATCCGTCGAACCTGGTCCTGCCGCATTGTCCCGATGCCATGGTGACGCGGTCCCTGGAAAACCGGGTCTTCAGCATCACGGCCAACCGGATCGGCCTGGAAGCCAGGGGAGGCAAACTGCCCCTGACCTTCATCGGGAAAAGTGAAGTCGTTTCACCGGCAGGCCGCATTCTTTCCCGGGCTTCCGCCGATACGCCCGAACTCACGGTGGTCGAGATCGACGTCAACGAAGCCCGCAACAAGTCAATCAATCCCTACAACGAGTTATTGAAAGACCGCCGCCCCGGGCATTATTGCTCCTGAGTTCCAGAAAAGCCGGGGGTGCAGTCGATACCCACGGCGCGCGAGAGCAGTCTATTTGGGAAAGGTCACAATGAATGACTTCAGGAAGAATCCGAGAGGCGAACTGGGAACACGTACGGCGACGCTTCACAAGGAGGGCATCAGGAAACTTCGGGATAGCTGGATATACAGGCTCTAGCCCCGCCGTTCGTTTTGAGTGCCGCAAGTTTCGGTATCGACTCACAGGCCAAAGCGAAAAATTCAGGGTCCTTCTCCACGCCGACGCTCGCATAGCCTACTGCCTCCGCCGCAGCCAGCGTGGAACCGGCACCTGCGAATGGATCGAGAATCACACCTTCCCCCAGGGGTAATGCGGCATGAACAACCTGTCTCATGAAAGCCTGTGGTTTCAGGCTCGGATGAGAGGCAAGTAATTTTTCACTCTTTCTCGTAGGCGTTGAAGCGATCACGTCGCCAAAAGGTTTATCCGGCACGGGTCGCCGAAATCCCCCGGTTTTCCATTTCATCAGGTTGTCCTGCACGCGGCCGTCGACGGGCTTTCTACAAACGATCCATGGTTCCCACATCGAGCGCGGCATGACGCTGATTTCGTCGAATCTTTGGTGAGCGCCCTTGGGGCGGTCGCCGCCGCGCATGGTCATGGTCAGGCGTACGATTTCTCCCCTCCTTTCCAAACCGGCGTCCACCAAGGCGTTCGACACGATGTAGGAAACAAGTGGATTGGAGGCAACGACGACGTGTGCGCCGGGAACAAGCTTCGGAAGCAGCAACCTGCCCCATACAAAGAAGAACGAACTCAACTGTTCCAATTGTTGTTGCGTCAAGGTCGTAAAACGGGGAACGGGTGAACGCTTGTTGCCGTCGAAAGACGGGGGTATTCGCCAAACGCCGCCTTTACCTTTACGCAGCTTTTGCTGCTGCGCCGGCGTATATTCGTATAGACCGTAAGGCGGATCGGTGACCACCGCATGAAAACTGTTAGGTTCCCGGCTTTCTAGCCAATCAAAACAATCAGCGTTTATCAAGGTCGTTTTTCCGTAATCGAACGGTTCTTCCCATTGTTGGGGATAAGCGAGTTCCCGCTGAATGCCTCCAGAACTGTTCGTCCGGAGACTGTAGACGCCACGTTCCTCGCGAACGAAGATATCAGGCGTATTGAGTCGCAAGTAGGACCGGATGGACGACGGGGGCGTGGGGCCGGCAATTCTTTCCACCCGGTTTTCGATTTCCTTGATGGGTAACGGTTTCGATGTCAACGCCAACACTTGCAGGATGGCGTCTCGTACTTGCCCGGGGTAATTTCGAGACTCTTGCCGTTCCATAAGAAACAGGGTAGACGTCCAGACGTCAAGTGTCAAGCGTTCATCTTCCTTATACCCTGTTCCGCTTACTCCGTACAGATGATTGGGCTCCTAAACCACGATCAGGATGATCGTCCCGAGGACCACGCGGTAATAGCCGAATACCTTGAACGTGTGTCGTTTGACGTAGGAGAGAAACGCCGCGATCACGGACCAGGCCACCAGAAAGGACACCACCATACCTATGAACAGCGCCAGGAGATCCTGGGTATTGAAGAGGTGGTACGATTGTACAAATTTGTAGCCGGTAGCAGCGAACATGGTTGGAAGCGCCAGGAAAAAGGAAAATTCCGTGGCAACTTTTCGGTCCAACCCCAGGAGCAGTCCTCCCACAATAGTCGAGCCCGAGCGCGACATGCCCGGGATCAACGCCATGCACTGTGCGAGCCCGACTCCCACGGCCTTCGATAGGCCGATGTCTTCCAATGACCTGCAACGAACGGGTTTGGGCCAGGTTTCCACGATGAGAATCACGACCCCGCCTATGATGAGACTCAGGGCCACGGTCCGAGGGGAGAAGAGGTGCTCCTCAATCCATTCATGAGCCAATAATCCCACCAATGCCGCCGGCAGGAACGCCGCGCCCAAGCCAATGAAAAACCAGAGATGGTGATGGGCGCCAGCGGACGTTCTGATCGTGCGTATGAAGGAAGAGTCAGGGAGGTGCAGGTGGCGTTGCAAGTCGCGCCGTTCCCGGTTGGCGTGACTCAGCAAGGAACGGATTTTGGCGCGTTCGTAGGCCACGACGGCCAGCACGGCCCCCAACTGGATGCAGATTTCGACGCTGACCGCCACGCGGCCGGTGAATCCCAACCAGTGCCCGGCAAGAATGAGATGGCCGGTCGATGAGATAGGAAGATACTCGGTGAGCCCCTCCAACATGCCGAGCAGAACGGCTAAGCCTGGTCCGAATTGTTCCATGGGTGACGCCGGCGGTTCGTGCGTGCGTTGCAGGGAACGGTGCGATGATGCCGATCGAAGTCTTATCGCGTGACCTGTTGACAAAACATATCAGGGATTTCATAGTAATTACCATGGGAACCTCTGATTAAGTGCACTATCGGGCGCATGGCTGCGTTGTGTCCTCGCTCAACCCTCACCTATCTCTATGATAAGCTTCGGGTTTCGCTGCGGGACGCCTTGCCCTGCATCCCGCTATCACACTTAATCAGAGGTTCCTATGGATTCAGGGCGAAGCTATCACGTTTTCAGCCTGACGAAAGGGCGGTGTTGATGCCGAAACGAACGAACGAGAATGCCGGGCGTGACCGGGTTTGCCGGTACGGGACGTGGGGAGCGAGCCTCCTGTGCAGTGCCGCCCTGTTCCTGGGCGGGTGTATGGTTACCAAGAGCAAATACGAAACGGCCGTGGCAGAAATGGAAGCCGCCAAAACGGAACTGGAAAAAAGCCGGACGTGGTATGCGTCCCTGGAACAGGAAAATGACAAATTACGAGACGATCATCAGCAGGCGGCTCTTGATTTGGAAATGCTGGGTGCTGAAATTCACCAGATCAAGGAAGAGCAACAAAGCGAACGGGACCTGCTCGTCACTCGTGAGGCGGAGTTGCAGAGGGACCGTGAAGCGATGACCAGTAAACTTCGGGCGGTTCAGCACGTGCATCAACAATTGAAAAGCCAGAACCGCGCCTTGCGGGATACGGTGCGCCGTTACGAACAAGAGCTTAAAGAAGCCCGTGCAGCCGTAGCGCGAAGCGCGGCACAGGTTTCCAGGGCCTCGAAAAAGACCGGCACGGAGAGCCCACCTCTGGCATCCAAGACGTCTACGTCCAAGCCAGCCCCACCTCCTGTTGCCGTACCGTTAAATGAGACAGCGACACCCGTCAACATCAATACGGCTTCCGCGAATGACCTGGAGTTGTTTCTGGGATTAACCAAGGAAGTGGCCGACAAGGTTGTTTCAAACCGTCCCTATCGGCTTCGCGGAGAATTGATCTCCAAAAAAGTAGTGCCCAAAGCCACCTTCGACGTGATCAAAGACAGAATCACGGCAGCCCCCCAATAAGTCCATTCCGTCTGGCCATCATGAGGAATCGACTCCGGCATTGAGGTCGACCGGGGTCGGCCGGATTGGTCCTTTAAAAATACCACGCCAGGCTCAGCAACACCCCTACCTCATCCGCGTCAATATTCGTCGGGACCCTGACTCCCAGGTCGCTGAACAATTCGACCCAGCGTTTGCTGTTGTACTGGGTGTAGCGCGTTTCGATGCGTAGCCCGAGTTGTTCGCTCAGCATCTTTTCCACGCCGGCGCCGTACGTCCAGGCCGTATAATCCAGGTCCCGGCTGTCCATTCCCGAGACAAACTCGGGCTGGGTGGTCGAGGTACAGTTCACGACGTGCAGGCAGCCTCGATAGTGGTTCGCAAACTGCGCCTGGATGAGGCGGATGCCTCCGAGGACGTAGATACTCGTGTCCCATGACCGCAGCACCCCGGGGCTTCCGCCCAACTTGATCGTGAAACCGTAGCTCCTGTTTTTTTCAAAGGACCAGCGGTCCGGCCAGCTTTCGCCGGGTTGATTGCGTCCCGGTGATTCTCCCCTTCCCGGAAGCTGTCCCTTGACCTGGCCGCCGTGAAACGCCAAGTCAACTTCTCCGCCCAGGTAAAAACCGCTTTCAGCAAGCGGTAGTCGATAGCCGGCCAGGAGACCGATTCCATAGGCGAAGGTATCGTCGGAATCATGATCCTGAAGCACTTGGCCTCTTCGCGGGTTGCGCGCCTGGGTATTGTCGACGGTTTTGTCGTAGGAGGCATTGACCCGTTCCACGGGGACCGTCACGCCGACGTAGAAGCGTCCGTCATTGGCAGATGCCGTACTTGTCTGGGCCGATATGACCGGAAGCGACAGGAGCACGGCCAGCGCGACAATGGTCAATAGACTGGGCATCCGGTATTGATCGTTTCGCATGGGTGTTGTCTCCTTTTTCCGGTTACGCCTTCGGTTAACCATATATGCTTGGATGCTCAGCAATGCTCATTTTTGATGCATTTTAGTCGTATTTAGATGAATAATTGAAGCGACTATGACTCATATATGAACATTTTTGACGTAAAATCGCGCATCAGTAAGTCGAATCCACGTATCCACGCTATCTCCCGCGGCCGTTCACGATCCGTCCGTCCACCATGTGGATCGAACGATCGGCTTGCGCAGAGAGGCGTTCGTTATGGGTGACGATCACGAATGCGGTCTTGCGTTTCTGGTTCAATTCTCTCAACAGGGCGAACAGGGCTTCTCCGGTATGCGTATCCAAATTTCCCGTCGGCTCGTCTGCCAGAACCAGGTCCGGGTTGTGAATGAGTGCGCGTGCCACGGCTACCCGTTGTTGTTCCCCCCCGGACAGTTCACCGGGTTTGTGGTGCAAGCGGTGTTCCAGCCCGACTTGCGACAGCAGCGTGCTGGCTTTTTCGATACACTGTGCGATTGGCCGTTTTTGCATCAGGCTGGGCAGGTAGGTGTTTTCGAGTGCCGTGAATTCAGGCAGGAGGTGATGAAATTGAAACACGAACCCGATGCGCCGGTTTCGAAACCGGGCAAGTTCCTGTTCCGACAAACGGAAGATATCCTGAGATTCATAGCACACGGTGCCTCGCGTCGGGCGATCAAGAGTTCCCAGGATGTGGAGCAAGGTGCTTTTCCCGGCTCCCGATGCCCCAAGCATGGCCAGGAGTTCGCCTTGCCGGACTTCGAGATTGACGCCTTTCAGGACCTCGACGGTTTGATTGCCCAGGACGAACGATTTGGACAAATCGTTCACTTGAAGAAGGGGTGGCGCTGAACCGGAAGAAGGACTCATGGACGTTACTCGTATCGAAGGGCGCTGACCGGCGCCAACTTGGCAGCCTGCCACGAAGGATACAGCGTGGCGGCGAAACTGATCAGGATGGCGGAAAACGACACAAGGAAGACGTCCAGGGCCTTTACGTGGACCGGAATGCGTGAAAGGAAATACACGGTCTGATCGAAGGTGAAATAATTTTCGATGAGGTAAAGAAAGGTGTATCCCAGGGGGATGCCGATCGCCGTGCCGGTGAGGCCGATGACCACGCCGTTCAACATGAAGATCCGCATGATCGCTTGGGGGGTGGCGCCCATGGCTTTCAGGATGGCGATCTCGCGTTGCTTCTCGTTGACGATCATGGTGAGTGTCCCCACGATGTTGAAGGAGGCGACGAGCGTGATCAGGACCAACAACAAAAACATCATGGTTTTTTCGAGGCGCAGGGCCGAAAAGAGATTTCGATTCAACAGCATCCAGTCTCTCGCCATGTATCCCTTTCCGAGTTGTGCCTCGATCCGTTTAGCCACGGCGTCGGCGGTGAACACGTCTTCCACTTTGACTTCGATGCCCGTCGTGGTCTTCCCGAGACTGAAAAATCGTTGAGCCTCCTCCAACGAGATAAAGGCCAGTGAGGCGTCATATTCATACATGCCCGACTCGAACAGGCCGACGACCTGAAACGGGCGAATTTTCGGCGTCATCCCCAACGCGCTGATCGGGCCGACCGGGGAGACGACGTTGATCCGGCTGCCGACGACGACCCCAAGTCGCCTGGCCAATTCCTTGCCGAGGATAATTCCGGGTTTCGGGCCGGTTTGGGTGGAGGCGCCGGAAACGACCAGGTCCTGCACGGTGCCGGATTTCACGTTCTTGGTGATTTCCGTGACCTCAGGCTCTTTATCCGGATCGATACCGCGCAGGACAACCCCGCGCACGCCGGTTTTTGAGGTCAGCAGCACCTGTTGAAAAATGTACGGCGTGGCCGCTATCACTCCCGGCACTTCCTCCACCTGCCGCATCACCTCCGAATAGCCCGCCATGGTTTGCTTCCCCCGGGGCTGGACCACGACGTGCGAAGTCGTTCCCAGGATCTTCGCCTGCATGTCTTCCTTGAAACCCGTCATGATCCCGAGGGTCCCGATGAGCGCGGCGACACCCAACGTAATGCCGGTGATCGAAATGAAGGTATTGAGCGATATGGTCCGGGTTCGCCGTTTGGCCCGGAGGTATCGAAGCCCCACGAACATTTCATACGGCAAGGTCACGATGGTTTCTCCGGTCGAAGTTGCGGAAAGAGAATCACGTCGCGGATCGAGGCTTGGTTCGTAAACAACATCACGAGCCGGTCGATGCCGATTCCTTCCCCCGCCGTCGGCGGCATCCCGTATTCCAGGGCGCGCAGGAAATCTTCATCAAAGTAATGCGCTTCATCGTCGCCGGCTTCCCGTTGGGCGACCTGGGCTTCGAAGCGTTGGCGTTGATCCAGCGGGTCGTTCAACTCGGAAAACCCGTTCGCCAGTTCGCGTCCGGCGATAAACAATTCGAACCGGTCGGTGAGGCGCGGGTCCGCGTCCTTCCTGCGCGAGAGGGGCGAAATTTCCGTGGGGTAATCCGTGATAAACGTGGGTTGGACCAGCCGGCGTTCTACGGTTTCCTCAAAAATCAGGTTCAGGATTCCGACCAAAGAAGCGTCCTTCGGAACGTCCAACCCGAGTTGACGGGCCGCCGCCGTTGCCGCGTCCTGGTCGTCGAGCACGTCGCGATCGAGGGCATTGTATTCGACGATGGCTTCGAAATAGGGAAGCCGGCGCCACGGGGGAGTCAGGTCAATCGCATGCTCCTGATACTCCAACGTCGTGGCGCCGAGGAGATCACGCGCGAGCGTGCCGAACAGGTCTTCGGTCAACGCCATGAGGTCTCGGTAATCGGCATAGGCCCGGTAGAACTCCAGCATGGTGAATTCCGGATTGTGGATGGTCGAGATGCCTTCATTGCGAAAGTTCCGGTTGATTTCAAACACGCGCTGGAATCCGCCCACAATCAATCGTTTGAGGTAGAGTTCCGGTGCGACGCGCAGGTAGAGATCCCGGTCGAGTGCGTTGTGGTGCGTCACGAACGGGCGGGCCGTGGCGCCCCCGGGGATGGGCTGCATCATCGGCGTTTCTACTTCGAGGAACCCGTGTTCGGTCAAGTAGGCGCGGATGCCCGACATGATCCTGCTGCGCGCTTCAAAGACGGCGTGGACGTTCGGGTTGGCGATCAAGTCCACGTAGCGTTGGCGGTACCGGGTTTCAACGTCCGTCAGGCCGTGCCACTTTTCCGGAAGAGGACGAAGTCCTTTCGAGAGAAACGTCAACGTGCGCACTTCGACGGTCAACTCGTCGGTTTTCGTGCGGAACAGCCGGCCGTCCACCCCGATCCAATCGCCCAGGTCCAATTCCTGCGACAGGCGATAGGCGTCGTCGCCCAACGCGTCTTTTTTCAAATAGACCTGGAGCCGGTGCGCACCGTCCTGGAGCGAGGCGAACGCAGCCTTGCCGAACCGGCGAAGCGCCACGATGCGTCCCGCGACCCGGCAGTCGATTGCCCGTTGCTCGAGTTCGTCTTTGCCCGTTGTCCCATGCGCTTCCAGGAGGCGCACGACGCGGTGCGTCGTCTCGAAGCGAGCGCCGTAGGGTTGCACCCCCATGGATTTCAGCGCGTCGAGTTTTTGAATGCGCTGTGCGCGCTGTTCGTTCGATTCATCCACCAGGTCGTTCCCATATACTCATTCGTTGAGCATTTCCCCCTCACCCCAGCCCTCTCCCTCCAGGGGAGAGGGAGTTTTTTTCTTCCCCTACCGGGGTTGTCATGAATTCGCGGCGGCTTGCTTCAGGTAGGCGTCGATGAAGGAGTCGAGGTCCCCATCCATGACCGACGCGATGTTTCCGGACTCGTGATTCGTCCTGTGATCCTTGACCATTTGATACGGTTGGAACACGTACGACCGGATCTGGCTGCCCCAGGCGATGTCTTTTTTTTCGCCGACGATGGCTTGAAACTCGGATTCCTTTTTGCGTTGTTCCAACTCATATAACTTCGCTTTCAGGACGCGCATGGCGCCCATGCGGTTTTGTAATTGCGAGCGCTCGTTCTGACATTGCACGACGATCCCGCTGGGGACGTGCGTCACGCGAACGGCGGTTTCGACTTTATTGACGTTTTGCCCGCCCGCCCCGCCCGCGCGAAACGTGTCGATTTTCAGGTCCCCGTCGTCGATCTCGACTTCGACGTCGTCATCCAGTTCAGGATAGACCGACACGGCGACAAACGACGTATGACGCCGTTTGTTGGCGTCGAACGGAGAAATCCGCACCAAACGATGCACCCCGGTTTCCGATTTCAGGTAACCGTAAGCATACGGGCCCTCGATACTCAACGTGGCGCTTTTGATGCCGGCTTCGTCACCGGGTTGGATGTCGATGCTGCCGACCTTGAATTTTTTATCCTCGGCCCACCGGACGAACATCCGCATCAACATTTGGGCCCAATCCTGTGATTCCGTGCCGCCGGCGCCGGGGTTGATCCCCAGGATGGCGGATCGCCCGTCATGTTCGCCGGCCAGCAACTGCTCCGTGCGCAGGTGCTCCAGGAGCGTTTCCAGCGTTTCAATGCCCTGGGTCAATTCAGCGTGGAGTTCGGCGTCATCCTCCGCCCCGATGAGTTCGAGCGTGGCCTCCAGGTCGGCCTGCCTTTGCTCGAAGTCAGTGAGACGGGCAAGGTCCCGTTCAATCGCGGCTTTGCGCCGTCCCACCTTGGCGGCGACGTGCGCGTGTTTCCAGAAACCGGGTTGGGCGCTTTCCTGCTCGAGTTCCTCGAGTTCACGTTGTAGTCGAGGCAGGTCAAAGACGCCTCCGTAAATCTTTGACGTGGGTTCCGGTGGTTTGCAGACGGGTTCGAATGTCCTCAAGCATGCCTGGCTCCTTTGCGTCGCGTTGAAAAGCGGGAATCGATAAAACGAGTAAACGATAACAAAATCAAGGTCATTATAACACAGGTCCACGCAAACACGTCGCCAAATCGCGTATACACCGTCGAGGGCGCGCCCAGGGGGACCGAGCCGATGACGGCACGTTCGACAAAAATGGGCGTCGCCGTGAGAATGCGTCCGGTCGGATCGATTAATCCCGACACGCCGGTATTGGCGGCGCGGGCGAACGCCATGTGGTTTTCCACGGCGCGGAAGACGACCATGCCAAAATGTTGATGCGGGGCCACGGTGTTTCCGAACCAGGCGTCATTGGTGATCGTTACGAGGAAATTCGCACCTTCAAGGGCGAGTCGACGCACAAGATCAGGAAAAATGACTTCGAAGCAGATCGCGACCCCAAACCGGGTGTGTCGCCCGTCGGGTCCCCGTTCAAAGTCCAGCAGGGTCGGACCCGGTCCCGGCTCAAAATCGCCGATGCCGACGACCAACTTGTCCAGGAAAAAAAGGATCCGTTGCAGCGGAATGTATTCGCCGAAGGGAACGAGATGTTGCTTGTCGTACCGGCCGGAGATTTCCCCTGAGGGGTTTAAAAGATACGCGCTGTTGAGCAGGTACGGAGTCCCGTCGCTTTGACGCCGGAGGGCCGGACTTCCGAACACGAGCGGCACTTCGGCGTTTTTCGTCATTTCGGTCACGAGCGATCGATAGCCTGGTTCTTGTTCGAACAGAAAAGGCGTGGCGGCTTCAGGCCACAGGATCAGCTCGGACCGGGGACTGACGGTTTCCGTGAGCCGGCGGTATCGTTCCAATGTTTCCACGCGATAGGCTTGATCCCATTTGTGCGCCTGGTCGATATTCGCTTGCACGATCCCGACGGTGAGCCTGTCCACGGGAGACACGTGCAGTTGACTCATCCCATAGAGCCAGGCCCCGAGGAGGGCTGCAACGGTTACGGCGAGCGGAAGCCAGGGCCGAAACGTGCGTTGCGGATTGTCGGTCAACACCCACCTGGTGAGCAAAAACACGGAGACGTTCACCAGCACGATGAGAAATGACACGCCGTAGACGGCGGTAACATTGGCGACCTGGATGAGCGACAACCATTGAAATTGGGAGTAACCCAACAGGCCCCAGGGCAATCCGCTGAACGCGTGGGTGCGCGTGTACTCCAGGGAGACCCACAAGCAGGGGGCTGCGATCCAGGTTGCGGCAGGCCATCGTTGTTCAAGCCGGACAAAGCCCCAGGCATACAGGCCGACGTAGAGTCCCAGGTACCCCGCCAAGAGAAGCATGAGGACGATGCTGACGGGCAGGGGGACTTTGCCATAGAGGTGCATGGCGGTCACCACCCAATACATCGTGCCGGTAAACGTCAGAAAGCCGGCCAGCCAGCCACGCCGGAAAGCTTGACCCGTTGTGACGCCGACCAGTACACGGTGAAGGGGCAGGAGGGCAATCCAGGCGAACAGGCCCCAGGGAATCCCGTCAACCAGGTTGGAAACGGAAAGGGAATACGCCGTACCCGCGAGTAAACAATAGCACCACACGCGCGTTTTTGACATAAGGAACCCCTGCTTTATTGCACTATCGGGCGCATGGCTGCGTTGTGTCCTCGCTCAACCCTCACCTATCTCCATGATAAGCCTCGGGTTTCGCTCCGGGACGCCTTGCCCTGCATCCCGCTATCACAATAAACCAGAGGTTCCATAAGACCGTACAGTAGGGGAAGCCACCAGTAGTTGCAAGGCAGGCTCGTTCCGGGCCTGCTTCCTCGCGCCTGCGGGTCTACGCCCAGGACAGGCATAGCCAGCATGGTCAGCCTGATGGGGGAGGGGGCCGGGGTGAGGGGCTTTTCGTTTGCCGGTGTCGCCGCGCCATCCCGGATCAACGTCCGGGACAT
>JAPPLK010000084.1:36439-40940 GCA_028819435.1 Nitrospira sp. | reverse complement strand
GCCCGCCGCAATCGTAATCGTCTGGTCCGCCACCGTCGTATAGTCCGTGCCTTCCCTCGCCGGGTCGTCGCTGGCGCCCACTGCCACCGTCACCGTCTTGGGGGTGTCGAACTGGGTGGTGCCGCCCAGGGTCGCCGTGACCCGCACGGTCTTCTGGCCCCCGGCCTCCGCGAGGCTGCCCTGCACGCCGTTCGTCCCCGTGTCCGCGTCCACCGTCAGCGTGAGCGTCGTCGGCGCCGCGTCCTCGCTGGTCAGCGTAATCGTGGTGCCGGTCACCGTGACGCCGTCGAGCGTCCCGTCGATCGAGATGGTCTCGTTGGCCTCGTGGCGCGTATCCTGTTTCGGCATCAGCGTGAAGTCCACCGTCGCGCTCGTCTGGCCCGCCGGAATGGTGATCGTCTGGTCCGCCACCGTCTCGTAGTCCGTGCCCTCTTTCGCCGTATCCGCGGCCTTGCCCACCTTCACCGTCACCGTCTTCTCGACCGAGAAGGTCGTCGGGCTCGTGATCCGCGCCGTCACCCGCACCATCTTGGCCCCCCCGTTCTCCGCGAGGCTGTCCTGGACGTTGTCCGTCTCCGTGTCGGCATCCACCGAGAGTGTCAGCGCCGTCGGTGCCGCGTCGTCGTCTTCGATGGTCAGGGTGACGGCGTCAGGATCGTCAATGTCGGCGTTCCCGAAAAGCAGTGCGGAAACCGTGACGGTTTTGTCCGGGGCGTCCACGTTGTTGTCAACCCCGGTCAGCGTCACGGCGCCGGTGCTGGCCTTGGTTTCCGCCGGGATAGTGAGCGACTGCCCGGTTTGTTTAATGTCCTCGGCGACGGCCGGGGTAACCGGGGTTGTACCGACCACCAGCCTGAGTTCGCGGCTGGTGGGGCTATCGAGCGATGCCGTCAGCCTGGTTTGTCCCCCTTTTTCACTGATACTGGATGAGGCCAGGGCGAGAGTGACCTTTGGCGGGTCATCATTGTCGGAAATGGTGACGGTAAAGTCTTCCGAATAATCTCCGCTTCCGATGGTGACGGTGAAGTCTTCTGGCGCTTCGTGGAGATCATCGTCCACGGTCTCGAATTCAAGGGTGATCTCATCCTCCCCTTCCCTGAAGACTGCCGTGGAATCGGCGTTGTAGGCCGTATAGTCCGAACCGGAGGTGGCCTCATCGTTGGTGGCCTCGTCTGCGCTGCCGGGGCTGGTTCCATAGGAAACAGTGAGCTCCTCGAAGTCATGTTTCCGGCTTACCGTGAATACGGCGGTCTTGCCTTCCTCCACGGTAATGTCTCCCGGAGTGATGGTTGGCGCCGGTGCCGCATCGTCGTTTTCAATCCAGCCGGTCGCGTCCAGCGTGCTTTTGCCGCCTGCAAGGGTCGCATTGACCGGTTCGGACAGGCGCACAATGATGGATTCATCGGGCTCGTAGTCGGTATCCCCGTTCGCTTTTATCCGAATGTGTTTGCGGGTTTCGCCGGGGGCGAAGCTGAGCGTCCCGGAAGATAACGCGGCGTAGTCGCCGCCTTCTCCCGAAGTTGCGGTGCCTGTTCCCGTATCGGCGTATTTCACGGTTACCGTCTTGCCGCTTGCAGGGTTCAAGGTGACCCCGTGGGTCAGGTTTGTGGCGCCTTTGTTGCCCTCGTATCCCAGGAGCACGTTCTTGATGGAAAGGACAGGCGGGTCATCGTCGTCGGTAATAGTGCCGGTGCCGGTGGCGTCGGTGATGGTCACTGAGGCGTCCGAGAGGGTGACGGTGAAGGTTTCGTCGAATTCGTCCAAGGTGTCTTCGATGGTGGTCACGGCGAATTCGGCAGCGGTGACGCCCGCGGCGATGGTGAGCGTCTCGGCCTTGTGGGTGTAGTCCTCGGGGTCGGTGGCGCTGTCTTCGGCGGTGGTGGCGGTGACGGTGACGTCCGCGGCGCTCGGCGTGGACAGGGTCACGGCAAAGGTGGCGGTGGCACCCTCGGTGGCGGTGACGTCGCTGATCGACAGGGTGGCCACGTCGTCGTCGGTGATGGTGAGCGTAGCGTTGGCGGGGTTGACCACCCCGCCGCCGGAGGCCGTGGCTGACACCGCCACCGTCGTGTTCGGTGCGTCCACGTTGTTGTCGGTCGCGGTCAGGGTCACGACGCCAGTGCTCGTGGTCCGGCCCGGGGCAATGGTCAGCGTGCTGCCCGACTGCGTCACCGGCGACGCGTCCGGCACCGACACCGTCAGCGTCACCTCCGCACTGGACGCGCCCGACAGCGTGGCCGTCACCGTGCTCACGTTGCCCTCGCCGCTCTCGGCGATTATGACCGGAGTCAGCACCAGGGTGGCCGTGGGCGTGTCGTCATTGTCGGTGATCGTGCCGACGGCCGTGCCCCCGCTGGTGGCAATTCCGGGCGCCGGCAGCCTATCGTTGTCCACCGGTCTGCTCAGGGTCACGGCGAAAGTTTCGTCGGGTTCGTCGATGCTGTCGTCCGTTACCGTGACTTGAAAGGTTTTCTGGGTATCGTTCGCCTCGAAGCGCAGGCTTTCGGTCTTCGCCGTGTAGTCCGCGCCTGCCGTGGCGGGGTTCGTCGCGCTGCCGTGGTTCCCGGTGGCGGCGGTCACGGACACGTCGTTGCCGAGCGCGCCCGATCGCGTGACGGTGAAGGTGAGGTTGCCGGCTTCGGACCCCAACGCGTCTGCGATGGAGAACGTGGGCTGTATGTCGTTGTCCTCGATTGTCAGGCTGTGGCCCTTGTAGCCGGTGGCCCTTGCGATGCCGTCGTTGAAACGGCTGTTTTGTACGTCGAGATCGATCTTGACGTTTTCGGTTGTGCCACTGCCTCCCTCGTATAGATTATCGTCGATGGCCGTGAGCGTTACCGTGCAGGTCACTACTCCGCCGCTGGCTGAGCAGCCATTCGGAAGACTGGAGCCTTCAGGAATTGTGATTGTAGTGGCGGAACGGTAGTCCGTGCTGTGCTCCGCCGTTCCCGTATATCCCAGAACCAACCGGGCGCGGCCTTCGGCAAGACCCACGTCGACAAACGGCGCCGTTCCCGTTACGCTTCCTTTCGGCCTGCGCGCGATGTTGACCTGAAACGTTGCGGTCCTGGCGCCTGCGGCTTCCGTCAGGGCGGCACGGCTCAGGTTCAGCAGGCTGGCCGAGGTCTTGTCGTTGTCCCGCATGATGACCTCGAACCGGCTGCGGTCCCCCTTTGTGTACCCCTGTGGCCAACTCGTAGCGCTATCGTCGATTTCGACGGCAAGGAGTTCGTGGTGGCGTTCGTCCAACGAGTCGTCGACGATCTGCAGCGTGACGGAGCCGGACTTCTTGCCGCTCTTGATCGTCACCGACGCGGGGGTCCGGTAGTCGCTTGAAGTCGCCTCGCTCGCCGGGAATACGGTAAACTTGAGCGGAATGGAAACATCCGTTGTCGGCGCATCGCCGACCAGCGTTACCGTGAGTTCCGCCTCCTCGCCCTCGTCCAACGTGGCCCGCGTCGCGCCTGTAAGTCCGCCGGAAACGGTCCCGTGCAGATAAACGAGACGCTGCTGTTGTTGCGGTGTGTCATCATCCACTATCGTGACGACAACCTTTCTCTCAAGATGGTTCCTATTATCACCAGTGAATCTGTCGACCGGATTCCATTGGGGGCTGCTCGGCGGTTGACCCTCGGGCTTGAATATCACGATGAACTGTTCGTCGGGCTCCGGGATTAAATCCTCCACGGTCTCCACGTCGAACGTGACTGATTTCGTATTCGCAGGTATCGTTATCATACCGCTTGTCATTTTGTGATCGGCCATTGTGGCGCCGCCGTCGCCGATCTTTTCGGTGGACGTCGTGTGGCGCGACATGACCGAGTAGCTGAGGTTCACGGGGTGAGGGACCAGGTCCGTGATCGTGAAGGTCACTGTTCCCGTGTCGCCCTCCGATATCCTGAAGGGTTTCGTGTACGTGAGATCAATGGTTGGCCTCACGGCATCGAAGAGACGCCCTTCCAACCTGACTTCAAAGTCGGTGCCGTCGTAGGTACCGCTCGCAACCACCTCGAACCGTTCGTGCGGCTCGTATGTCGTGTCGGTCTTCGTCTGGACGGTGATCGTTTGAGGGGCGGTGCTATCTGCAGCAAACGTCAGGCTTGACGTTGTCTTCGAGGAGTCGAAGTCATTGGCGTCGGTGGGGTCGTATCGGCCGCTATCATCCAGGCCTTCGATCCGGACGTTCACCGTCAACTCCTGCGAGGTGTCGCCGACCCGCCTCACGATAAACGGGATCGCATCCCCCTCATCCCCTTGACCAAGTAGCCTGAGTTGTGTGTATTCCAGGCTGATGGGCGCCTGAGTCTGGGCGGCGACCTCGGGCACCGGGCTGGTTAGAAGGAAAACGGCGAACGACGCCGGTATCCAGGGGACGAGGGCGAACACCCACGTGCGGCGGGAAAAGACTCTCGATATGGAGAATTGAACGAGTATGGTTATGAAGTAGTTATGAAGTAGTTATGAAGTAGTTATGAAGTAGTTATGAAGTAGTTATGAAGTA
>JAPPLK010000084.1:35173-36339 GCA_028819435.1 Nitrospira sp. | reverse complement strand
GTTATGAAGTAGTTATGAAGTAGTTATGAAGTAGTTATGAAGTAGTTATGAAGTAGTTATAGCATACACTAATGGTAGCATGAAAATCAAGTATTTATATCTACGAGATTTTCAATGATAAGTGGACCAAATTTAGCCTGCCGACGCAATGCGGAAAATAGAGGAGAGGGTTCCTTATATAGATTATGACCTGGCTGCGCGTCGTAGGGGATCTAATAGCGTGGCTGGAATTTTCAGTGTTCCCTTTCCCAGGCCAACGTGGATGGTGGGGTTCGCCGCTCCGTGAAAATCGCTGCCGCCGGTGACCAACAGGTCCAATCGTTTTGCCAATTCGAGAAACCGCGAAGTCTGCTTCCGGTTATGACTGCTGTAAAACACTTCCAATCCCAGCAAACCGGCATCCTTTAAGCAGGCACACAAGCGGTACAAGGGCTCTCCTTGACATCGGGTCCACGTCGGGTGTGCCAGAACCGGAACTCCGCCCGCGTTGCGAATCCAGGCAATGACGTCCCGTGTGTCGGAGAGCATCCGCGACACGTAGGCCGGGGCTCCTTCTTTCAAGTATCGCTCGAAGGCTTCCCGGGTATCCTGAACGTATCCTTTGTCAACCAATACCTGCGCGACGTGCGGGCGACCGATGGAGTCGGAGCCGGCTTTTACCTTTACTTCCTCTTCGGACAATTCAAGGCCCAATGTGTTCAGACGTTCGATGATCTGGGGAATTCTGACGTTTCGGGAAAGACGTTGTTGAGCCAAATGGTCCCGGAAGGTTGAATCCTGCCAATCGAAGAAATAGCCAAGGACGTGGAGTTCCTGTTCGTTCAAGCGAGAACTCAACTCGACACCTGGGATGACTTCGATGCCCAGTGGCGTGGCGGCTTCCATGGCGTGGGGAACGCCGTCCACGATGTCATGATCCGTGATGGCCATGGCCGTGACGCCTGCGTGATGGGCCAACGCTACGACTTCCGCCGGCGTCAGGCTGCCGTCGGAGTAGCGGGTGTGCAGGTGAAGATCGATGCGTGCCATCGACGGGCGATTGCTTTCGTGCAGCCGGTAGGGTCCCGGTCAAGCCCCTTCGACTTCGGTCTCAAGAGACCTACGCTCAGGATGAACGGATTATTATTCCCTGTTCATCCTTCCCCTTCCCCGTTCGTCCTGAGCGT
>JAPPLK010000084.1:0-35073 GCA_028819435.1 Nitrospira sp. | reverse complement strand
CCGTTCGTCCTGAGCGTAGCGGAGCGAAGTCGAAAGACGCCCAGGACAGGCAGGTCAAGGTTTTTGGGCCACGAGCCGTGCGGTTATGGCCGGTTCGTGGTGAAGCGGGGAAGGGTGCGGGCTTTCCTCATAGCGCAGCACTCGCAGTGGATGCGTTAAGTGCAGCAGTTCGTTCTGCTCCAAACAGAAATCTTTCCTCCGGGGATGATTGAACCGGAGGTGGTTATCGATCAAAAACGTTTCATAGATCAGGACGCCACCCGGCTTGAGGGCTTGAAGGATCGAAGGAAAGAGCGGACGGAAGAGATAGAAAAACACCAGGATGCCGTCGTATGCCTGATCGCCGAGCGACGGGGGCGTCTCCGGATCTTTTTCCAGGTCTACGTTCCACGTCGAAAGATTTGACAGGTGGTGGTCCTTGGCGGTACGCGTCATCGTGGCGAGTGCGCGTTCGTCCCTGTCCAGCCCGATCACGTCATATCCTTGAGAAGCCATGTACAAGGCATGGCGACCTTCTCCGGCGGCCACGTCCAGGACCTTTCCCTTGGGAATCACGTGGGCGACGGCGTGGAGAAACGGCGAAGGTTGAAAAGGGGAAACGGACTCGATTGCACGTGTGCGAGGGTACGTCAGACGGATGCCGACCGAACCTGAGACGTCCGGGAGCGGCGGAGCGGCTTTCCGCAGCCAGATGGTCAGTCGTTGAATGGGAAATTCCATCATGAGTATTTGGGCAATCTGATTCGCCAATCGTTCGATCAACGCGTTTTCATGGGTGGTCCCGACGTCAATTACCCGTTGCATGACTCGGGCATAATCCACGGTTTTGGTGAGGCTGTCGGAATGAATGGCGTCTTCGACCGAACAAGTGAGTTCGAGGTCCGCCAATAGTGGTTGTGGGCATTGCCGTTCGTCCGGCGTGACCCCGCACCGCGCCTGAAATCTGATCCCTTCAATGATGATAGCTTCGGACACCTGGGCATTGTCGGGGAGGGCGAAATCCGTGTCAAGCCCGGTTGCCTTGCCCGGCTCGGACCAAGCGAGCCCAAGTCCAACCGCTTGACCCGCTTTTCGGAGGGCTCCTATAATAATAGGGACGAACGCTTAAGGGGGAGGGTTGCGCCTGGTGGCTGATTTTACTCATTTTAATGAATCCGGCCGTGCGAGGATGGTCGATGTGTCGGCCAAGGGTTCGACTGAGCGTATCGCGGTGGCGCAAGGCCGGGTTTCGATGCTTCCGGAAACCCTACGCCGTATTCAGGAAGGGAAAATCGCTAAAGGCGACGTCCTGGCCGTGGCGCAGGTGGCTGGAGTCATGGGTGCCAAACGGACGCCGGACTTGGTCCCTATGTGTCATCCCCTGGTGCTGACGAGCGTGAACATCGACTTCCGGGAACATGCGACGCCTGATGAGCGGGGGCAATGTTCCTTGACCATCGAGGCTGCGGTCAAGACCAACGGCCAGACCGGGGTCGAAATGGAAGCCATGACCGCGGTAGCGGTGGCGGCGTTGACGATCTACGACATGTGTAAAGCCGTGGATAAAGGCATGAGTTTCGGGGACGTGTGTCTGGTCTCGAAATCCGGCGGCAAGTCCGGGACCTATCAGCGTGCCGACGTCGAGGCCTTGGCGCCTGCTCATGAGGCATCGTCATGATTGTCACGGTGAAGTTGTTCGGCATGTTGAGAACGCAGCTTCACAACGAATCCGAACTGAAGGTGCCATTGGACCAGGGTTGCCGGGTGGATGACCTGGTCGCAGCTATCCAGTCGATGAATGCCGACGTTGGCGACTTGTTGCTGAAAAGAAAAATTCTGGTGTCGGTGAACCACGAGGTGGCTCACGGGGAAACCGAACTTGCCGGCACTGATGAAATCGCCTTGCTTCCGCCGTTTTCCGGCGGATCAGGGACACCATGGGAGATGCTTACCGATGTCTACCGTTGATACCGAAGCCTCGTTGGTCCGGGTCCAACGAGAGGACTTTTCGATTGACGAGGAAATCAACCGGGTCCGGAACCGTTCCACGCGCATTGGCGGCATTGCGACCTTTCTCGGCACCGCGCGTGATCGATCGAATGACCGGGACGTCAGCCGGATCACGTTTGACTACTATGAAGGGATGGCCCAGAAGAAGCTCCGGGAAATTCGCGAGCGAGCGTTGCAGGATTTTGACGTCATTGAAGTGCTGATCCTGCACCGGTACGGCGAGATCGACATCGGGGAGAACATTGTCCTGATCGTGGTGGGCGCCATGCACCGGGCTGATGCGTTCAAGGCGTGCAGATGGTGTATCGACGAACTGAAGCAGATTACGCCGATCTGGAAACGTGAACAGACGCCGGACGGAGAAGTATGGGTCGAGCAACATCCATGAATGCCGCGCCGACGGGTGCGGGCCTGTTCGACGCGTTCAGCCGCCCCCTGCGGAGCCTGCGCGTGTCCGTGACGGACCGGTGCAACCTGCGGTGTCGCTATTGCATGCCGGAGGACGAGTATGCATGGCTTCCCCGCGAAACCATCCTGAGCTTCGAAGAAATCAATCGGTTGGTGGAGATCTTCACCGAGTTCGGCGTGGATAAAGTCCGGTTGACGGGCGGGGAACCTCTGCTTCGTCGTGACCTGCCTACCCTCATCCGCCTGTTGAAGCGACAGGCCGCCATCCGGGACGTTGCCCTGACCACTAATGGCATTTTGTTGGATGAGCAAGCCGAATCCCTTCGCGACGCCGGTTTGGACCGCATCACGGTCAGCTTGGATACCCTCAAACCCGACAAGTTCAGGAGCCTGACCAAACGGGATACGTTTGATCGGGTCTTACAGGGCATTGCGCACGTCAGGACGGCCGGATTGACCGGACTCAAAATCGACACGGTCGCGATCAAAGGATTCAACGACGACGAACTCGTCGAGTTAATCGAATATGGAAAAAGCGTCGACGGGGAGGTGCGATTCATCGAGTACATGGACGTTGGCGGCGCGAATGATTGGGGCCTGGAAAAAGTCGTTTCCCAAGCGGAGATCCTGCTGACGTTTCGGCAGACGTATGGTTCGGTTGAGCCCATTCGGGAAAACAGTTCGGCTCCGGCCAGGCGCTATCGATTGCCGGATGGCACGACGTTCGGGATCATTCCCTCCACGACCACGCCGTTTTGTGCGACGTGCGACCGGAGTCGTTTGACGGCGGACGGCATGTGGTACCTGTGCCTCTATGCCAGGCATGGATTTGATTTGCGGGAATCGCTCCGCATGAACGATGACGCGACCCTGCGAGACTGCATCAGGTCGCGATGGCAGCAACGGGTCGATCGCGGTGCCGAAGACCGCAAGGCCCTGGAGCCCTCGAGCAGGCGAGGCCAATTTATTCAGATTGACGAACTGCGCCAGGATCCACATTTGGAAATGCACGCGCGCGGCGGCTGATTGATCCCGCCGTTGTTGGGTCTTGCATCCCCGATTACAAACAGCCTGCCCTCGACGCCTGTCCCCGACCTGATCGGGGATCTAATCGGAGGTCGGGGACTGGCGTCGGGGACAAGCCTGGGAAAGGGTCTCGATGGGTTTGTTCAAGAAGGGCTCGTCGGAACAACGGGAAAAGGGCAAGCTGAACATTGTCGAAGGTATGTGGGTCAAATGTACCGCTTGCCGTGCCATCGTCTATCGAAAAGAAGTCGATCAGAACCTCAAAGTCTGTCCCAAGTGCGGATACCACTTTCCCCTGTCGGTCCCCGAACGTATTGACGTCTTGTTCGATCCCGGCAGTTTTCAGGAGTGGGACGCCGGCTTGTCTCCCGGCGACCCCCTGGCGTTTGCCGATACGCAACCCTATCCGGAACGAATCGAGATCTCTCAGAAGAAAACCGGCAAACGTGACGCCATCGTCACGGGAAAAGGGACGCTTCACGCTTGTCCGGTCATTGTGGGGATCTTTGATTTTGGATTCATGGGCGGCAGCATGGGGTCCGTGGTGGGAGAAAAGATCTGTCGCGCGGCCGATCGGGCCATCGAGGGGAACACGCCGTTCTTACTCGTGACCACGTCGGGCGGAGCGAGAATGCAGGAGGGCATCTTCTCTCTCATGCAGATGGCCAGGACGTCGGCAGCTATGGCGCGACTTCATGAAGCCGGCGTGCCGTTCATTTCGCTCCTGACGGATCCGACGTTCGGGGGAGTCACCGCGAGCGTGGCAATGTTGGGTGACCTCATCCTGGCTGAACCGAAAGCCCTGATCGGGTTTGCGGGTCCGCGCGTTATCGAACAAACCATCAAACAGCGGCTGCCGGACGGGTTTCAGCGCGCGGAATTTTTGCTCGAACATGGCATGATCGACGCGATTGTGAGCCGGCCCCGTCTTCAGCAGACGCTTCACGCCGTTTTTCGGCACCTGGGTGCCAGTGCCTGACGGGGATGTTGCTTGGCCACCGTCCCTGACCCTCCTTATCAGGGGGGAGAGGATTGCGCCCGGCTCGAATGAGCCGCGGTCGCGATCCGACGGACAACCACAGGGGGTTGTCCCTACAGGAGAAAGACATCATTGTCCCGTAGGGGACGGCCCCTGTGCCGTCCCGCCTGCTTAGTTGTTGTAGGTCGGATTAGCGTAGCGTAATCCGACTGTTTTGCTAATCCGGCCTACGCGGCTGAGGCTGGCCTTTAGGCGCGTCGATGAAGCACTCCTACGAAGCTGCACGAGAACGTCTCTACGAGTTGCAACAATTCGGCATCCACCTGGGGCTCGACACGATTTCCTCGTTGTTGTCGGAACTCGGAAACCCCCAAGAGCGTATTCCAGTCCTGCACGTTGCCGGAACCAACGGGAAGGGATCCGTGGCGGCCATCACGGCGTCGGTCCTGCAGGCGGCCGGTATTCGCGTTGGGTTGTATACGTCTCCGCACCTTCTTGATTTTCCCGAACGAATCCAGGTTCAAGGACGTTGCATTCCCGAAGATCGAGTCGTCGACCTGTTCAACACCATACAAGCCTTGCCGTCTTTCACCGTGCCGCCCACGTTTTTTGAGGTAGCTACCTCCATGGCTTTTCAGTATTTTGCCGAAGAACGCGTAGAAATCGCGGTGCTGGAAGTCGGGCTGGGAGGGAGATTCGACGCGACGAACGTCTGCCGGCCGATCGGAACCATCATCACCAATATTTCATTCGATCACGAGAAGCACCTGGGCTCGTCCCTGGAAGCGATTGCCTTTGAGAAAGCGGGAATCGTCAAGCGGAACGTTCCGTTGGTCATGGGGCCGGTCAATCCGTCGGTAGCCGGCGTCCTGGAGGAGCAGGCGCGGCAGAAGCAGGCACGGACGTTCAGGTTCGGTGGCGAGTTTCAGCGTATCTCCCAGTCGTCCGGTGCCTTCGATTTCATCGGGGTGCATCGCAAGTACTCGAACCTTCACTGCGCGCTGGACGGCGAGCATCAAACGGTGAATGCGGCCTGTGCCGTCGCTCTCCTCGAAGCCTGCGTGATGCCCCGGACCCGGATTCCCGAACGGGCCGTCAGGCAAGGCCTGGAGCAGGTTTCCTGGCCGGGCCGGCTCGAACGGCTTCGGCGTCATCCTGAAATCCTCTGTGATGGAGCCCATAACCCGGCTGCGGCGGACTGTCTCAAAATCCATTTGCAAGTGCGGCTTTCCGAAGAACAAGGGCGTCGTCTCATCCTGGTGGTCGGGATGATGCAGGACAAGAATCTCCCCGTATTTTTGAAAGCCTTGGCCCCGCTGGCCAACGCGGTGATTCTGACGCGGATCAATTCTTCCAGGGCAGCCACCGTGCGTGCCCTGAAAGAGGCCTTGCCGGTCCTTGATCGTCCGGCATACGAGCGTGAGGCGCCGGAAGCAGCCTTTGACCTGGCCACGAGTCTGGCGAGTGACAACGATCTGATCTGTGTGACGGGCTCCTTGTTCCTTGTCGGGCACGTGAAAAGCCTGGTGGGGGGAAGGACTTATGAACCTGTTCTGGGATAGTCGAATCCACGCGCGTCATGCACGGCGAGTCGTCGGGACCGGCGTCCTGTGTATCTGTCAGATCGTGTTCATGATGGTGAATTGGGTTCATGCGTTGCCCATGTTTCCCGTGTCCGAACCCTTGGAAACGCAACGCGCGTCCCCTCCTCACGTCACGCCGGATGGACCTGACGCGGCTTCCGCTCTTCGCATCACGGCTGAGCGAACCGAATTCGATCAAGTCACGGAGGAATTCGAAGCCGTCGGCTCGGTGGTCGTGACTCAGGGGGCCGTGCGGTTGACCGCCGACCGAGCCGCGCTTCACAAGCTCTCCGGACGGTTAACGGCCACGGGTCACGTTCATCTCAAGGATCAAGGGCATGACGTGTGGGCGGAGGAATTGACCATCAACGTGAATACGGAATCCGTTCTTGTGGTCAACGGAAAGATTTTCTTGAAAGAGACGGGGACGTGGCTCCGGGGCCGTCTGCTCCAGCGATTTTCCGAAACCCACTATCGTGTACAGGACGGGACGTTTACGAATTGCGAAGCGGATGACGGGCAAATCCCCGATTGGAGTTTTTCATTTCAGGACGTGGACGTGGAACAGGGCGACAGTGTTTTCGCCAAAGATACATGGTTGAACATTCGCAACCAGCCGGTCCTCCCTGTCCCCGTGCTGCGCTATCCGATGCCGAACGCCAGGAAAACCGGGTTCCTGGTTCCGACGATCGGGTTCGACAACGTGTTGGGCGTTCAATATCGACAGGGGTTTTATTGGGCGCTTTCTCCCAGCCAGGACCTGACCATCGCCCCGCAAATCCTGACCAAACGGGGCCAGGGAGGGGACGTGAGGTATCGTTACGTCCTGAATCGTCGATCGAGAGGTCAATGGCTGATCAATGCGTTTAATGATACCGATGCGAAACAGTCCCGTGCGCAAGTGACGGGAGCGCACGTTCACCGCGCGCAGGACGACCTGCTGGTTCAAGCCAAGGTCAATTATGCCACGGACCGGAGGCTCTTACGGGACCTGAGTGCTTCCGGGATTTCCCGGGCGTTACCCAGCCAGGAATCCGTGTTGCACGTCATGCGCCGTTTGCCGGGAGGCGCGGCCTATCTCAGGGCCCAATACCTGCAACCCCTGGATGCCGGGGGCCGGAATACGTTTCAACGGCTGCCGGAAATCGGGCACCGGTTCGGGCATCGTTTTACCCTGGGCGCGGAAACGGTGGGTCTCGACGTCGGACTGGACTCGACGTTTGTCCACTTCGCCCGTGAGCAGGGGAGCAACGTGAGTCGTTTCGACGTCATGCCGTCCCTGGCTGTTCACGGGTTGCACTTGGGGCACGTGATCGGTCTTCGCCCGCAATTCAAAATCAGGGAAATCCTCTATTCCCGTGGCCGGATTCAAGATGACGCCCGGGACCGTGGGACTTTTTGGTTGGGCCTGGACGCGGTCTCGAACGTCTCACGCGGTTTTCAGGTTGGGACCGGGCATCGGCTGCGTCACACGATTGAGCCGCGCGTGTTCTATGAATACGTGCCGGCGACGAGGCAGTCCGACCTTTTACAGGTCGACGCGACCGATAATCTCCTGAGGAAACACCTGATGACGTATTCCTTGAGAACCAGGTTACAGGATGAGCGGAGCGGGAAACGGTCAACTACGTTGATGGACGTGATGATCGCCCAAAGTTACCATCTCGGTCCTGCGCCCGGTTCAACGCAAAAGTTCTCAGACGTGTGGGGGAGGGCGACGTTTGAATTTCCGGCGACGCAATTACCGGGTCTTCTCGATCGTTTCAGCCTGAGTCTTGATACGTTTTATAATCCGGAGGACCGGGAATTATCGCAATTCAATTCAGACGTCATGGTGCAGGCTCACCAACGGGCCTACGTGCAATTAGGGTATCGCTATGCGCGATCAGGTTTGCTTCCCCGCCGGGGAGACGTCTGGAATCCGGTGTCCTTTAATGAAGTCTTGGCCGCTCAATCGGAAATCAATTTTTTCAGCGCGGGTGGCGCCGTTCGTCTGCCATGGGGATGGACGGTGGGGACCCAGGCCTATCATGATTTTGTCACGGGCCGGACCCCCGAATGGGACGTCTTGGGCTTCTATCAAAACTCCTGCAAATGCTGGTCGCTTGGGCTGTATTATATTCACTTATCGGCAGGCAACGGTCTTCCCGAACGCAATCAATTCAATTTTTTCTTCACGTTGCGCGGTCTGGGGGCCACCACCGGATTGGGCACTCAAATCTTCAAGCGCATTCTAGGCCCGCTTTTTCAGGGTGAACAGGGTGTGCCTTGGTCCTAAGCAGGCCGGGTTGGCCGAAGGCGTAACCCGATAATCAGATATCTACCCCACTTGACCTCCCCTTACAAAGGGGAGGAACTTTTCCCCTCCTTTGTAAGGAGGGGCCAGGGGAGGTAGAGGGGCGTGTCGGATTACGCTAACCTAACCTAAGAATCCGATCTACGGGGACTCGTACCGTCACCGATCCTGAAGTACCCGTTCCACCGCAGTGGCCAATTCGGCATCGGCCTGGTGATCTTCGGCAAAGATTCGGAGTTGGACAATCTGTGATGGTAAAAATTCAAGAAGCTCTTGAAGTTTTTCCTTTTCAACGGACCCGGTTGCGGGGTCGTAGAGATAAAACTGAAACTGGCCCATGTTCAACACGTTGAAGGGCCGGGTATCCTTGCTGGCGATGTCCACTCGAAACGTCAGGCCTCGCAGTCGTCGAGGTAATTGTTGACGAATGCGGGATTCCAGTTTTGCAGGTGTCGCCGCCGGTCCTCGCGGACGGCAATCCTGAATTGTCAGCACCCTGCTGTACGCCGTTTTCCATTTGACCTGTCGGCCCAAAACGCGGGCCCATTCTTTCCCGATCCGCCGTCTTTTACGATTCGATGACGACTCCCAGGCGCGGACCGTTTCCAGCAGCGACCAGTCCGTGAGTCGAAGATATTTCTGCATGTGTTGCAGGGGATTGTGAGGGAAAATACATTCCATGGTTTCGTGGAAAATCTCCAGGAGGTGCAGGTCGATGGCGCGTGAGGTGCGGTGATAATACACGTTGGCATAAAGATAGAGCCTGGCGTTGAGGAACATCTGGAGGGCGGGCAATCCGTTCTTGTGAATGGTCAATCCCTTTGGCGTGATCAGGGTGTAATGGATCAACCGGGGAATATCCACGGGTCCGATCGCTACTCCACACATGTAGGAGTCGCGCAGGACGTAATCGAAGTTGTCCGCCGTGAACAGCCCTCCGATTAATGGTCGAAGAAGCTGAAGCCACCGGGGAGAACGTCGATTCTGTTTGTCGGGCTCTTTGAGGATCAGAAACGCCACGTATTCGGGGTCGAGTGTTTCATGGTCTGCCAACGTTCCTGAAGGACTCCGGCGGACTTGCTTGATTTGTGGGCCGACTTCATGACGAATAATGGCCTGGCTGACGTGTTCGTGGGACAACCCGTATCGGTGCAGAAAATGGTGATCGAAAAAATGACAAAAGGGACCGTGTCCTACGTCGTGGAGCAGGGCGGTGATCCTGAGCAACGCTTCGACGTAGGGGAGGGAGGGAACGTCACGAACCGTTTGGGCCAGGCTGGGGTACACGTGCTTGGCATATTGCCCGGCCAGGTGCATGGCGCCCAACGAATGCTGAAACCGGCTGTGTTCCGCTGCCGGATAGACCCATCGTGCGCTTTGCAATTGATAGATGTACCGAAGGCGTTGGAGCCAGGGAGAATCAATCAGGTCTTTTTCGGTGATTTCGTTTGAACCCGGTGAGGATTGGGGAACGGTAAATTGAATGTAATGATGAATCGGGTCGGCGATAAGAGAAACGTTGTGAGGAATCGATTCGGTCATCGAGTTTCACGTCGGGGGTGGTGAAAAAATTTCCGCAAATCTTAACGTAGCGTGAGAGAACGAACAACCAACGCCCTTTCCGTCATTCCCGCAGTTGTAAGCGGGAATCCAGAGTCGTTCTCTTCTGCTTCTTCATGCAGGCGGATCTGCCCGGAAAAACCCCGGATTCCTGCTTCCGCGAAATGAGGGGCCGGGTGCTTTTGTCTATTCCGACCTCCTGGCTTGTTGGCGGTACCGGATGATCACCCACAATCCCAAAGGATAGGCCAGCAGGGCGCCCAGCATGCTCAGGGTCAAAGCCCCAAGGGTGAACGGTAGAATGAAGGGCCGCACCGTTTCGTAGAGCGTGGTGGTGGAAAGATGACTCCAGGACACGTCCGGAACGTCCTGGATGCCCAACAGAGAAAATCCCGTCCACATCGTGGCTCCTAAAATCGGGACGACCGTCCAGGGGTTATTGATGAGTGAGCCGACCAGGATAGCGGGAAAATTCAGCCGGAGAGCCCAGGCCAGGAACACAACACTCGCGGTATGCAGCCCATAGGTCGGGGTGAACGCAATGAAGACTCCAAGGGCAAAGGCAATGGCCGTGCGTTGGGGCGTCTCTCCGAGATGGAGTGCTTCGCGTATTTTTGCGCGAAGATAGTTGGGCGTGACCACGGTGCGGGAATCGGCAAGTCTTATCGACTGTTGAAGTGACGAAAACTCTCGCTTGAAAGTTTCTGTTTCCGGCCTGAGGGGAGCACAAGTTGTCGACCGAAGGTCTTCGATTTGATTTCACCAATGCAGGTTATGGGCACCTTCGTTTGTTCGGAGACGCGTAACACGTTCTGATGACGTTTGGCAGGGGCGGTAAAGAGGAGTTCATAATCTTCCCCCCCCTGGAGAGCGATCTCCATGGGATCTCTCTTGTCTTGCCGGGCAAAGGCGCGCAGTTGGGAAGAAAGCGGAAGGTCGGTTGCGCGGATCTCGGCGCCCACTCGGCTTTCTTCGCACACGTGTCCTACGTCTGAAGAGAGTCCATCGGAAAGATCAATCGCGGCGTGCGCGAGCTTTCGGTTGGCCAGAAGTTGTCCGACGTGGACCCGCGGGGCCGGTCGCAGGTGACGCCGGATGAGAAACGTTTCAACGGCCGACGGGTGGAATCGTCGAGGGTTTGCCGAATGGGTTTGCAAAATGCGGAGGCCGGCGTTGGCATCACCGAGTGTTCCGGTCACGTAAATATGGTCTCCGATTTCAGCGTTGTTTCTGGTCAGCGCGCGATTCGCTTGCACGGAGCCCAGAATGGTCAGGCTGAGAAAGATCTGCGACGGAGATGAGGAGGTGTCCCCGCCGATCAATTCGACGTTGAAGGGGCGACAGGCCGCTTGGATTCCTCGATAGAGTTCACGGACGTGTCGAGGTGGAACCCTGACGGGAAGGGCCATCGAGACGAGCAGGTACAGCGGGGTGCCCCCCATGGCCGCGATATCACTGAGGTTGGCCACCCCCGCGCGCCAGCCGAGGTCCTTCGGGGCCTGGTAGTTCAAGTCGAAATGGATGCCTTCAATCAAGACGTCGGTACTGACCAGAAGCCGTTGCCCCGGCTGTGTCTTCAACGTGGCGGCGTCGTCGCCAATGCCGGTGATAATCCGGGGAGAGGACGTGGGCCACTGGCGTTGCAATTGCCGGATGAGCCTGAATTCTCCGATGGTTTTCAGGGAATCACGCGTGGATGAGCGGTTCACCGCCGGGCCTTTTTTGCAGGCAGGGCAGCCACCCGTTGTTTTCGGTTTGAATCTGCTGTTTTGGCGCGTGCGGGCGGCTTGGGTTTGCGACGTACCGGACGTAGAAGCGCCGCCGCGAAGACCTGGTCCACCCTTTCCGCGAATATGATCTTGATTCCTTTCAATAAGTGTTTGGGAAGTTCTTCCAAATCTTTCTCGTTTCGTTTGGGCAGAATGATGCGAGGGATCGAGACCCGCTTCGCCGCCAGGATTTTCTCTTTCAATCCGCCGATGGGCAGAATGCGCCCGCGGAGGGTAATTTCTCCCGTCATGGCGACGTCGTGCCGGACGGGAATATTCGCCAGGTTCGACGCGAGGGCCGTTGCCATGGTAATCCCCGCTGAAGGTCCATCCTTGGGGATAGCGCCGGCAGGCACGTGAATATGAATGTCGGTTGTCGAGAAGGTTTCTTCCTTGATGCCCAGCGTGCCGGCTTGTGCCCGGACAAAGCTGAGCGCGGCTTGGGCGGATTCCTTCATGACGTCGCCGAGATGACCCGTTAAGGTCAGGTTGCCTTTGCCCTGCATGCCCGTGGCTTCGATGTGCAGCGTTTCTCCCCCCGTTTCCGTCCAGGCCAATCCGATGGCCAACCCGACCTGGTCTTTTTCCTTTTCGGTTTCCGGCAGGTATTTGGGAATGCCGATGTAGGTGCGCAGGGAACGCGGCGAGATGGAATGGAGTTTTGGTTTGCCTTCGGCAACGCGCCGGGCCACTTTCCTCATGGCGTTGGCGAGTTCTCGTTCGAGGTTGCGGACGCCGGCTTCTCGCGTATAGTGGGTCACGATTCTTTGAACGGCAAGGTCGGCGATGCGGAAATGTTTCTCAGAAATACCGTGTTTTTCCAGTTGCCGCGGGATGAGGTAGCGCCGGGCAATCCCCAGTTTTTCTTCTTCGGTATATCCGGGGATTTCAATAATTTCCATCCGGTCCCGGAGAGCCGAAAGAATGGGGTCTATGAGATTGGCCGTCGTGATAAACATCACGTTGCTGAGGTCGAAGGGGACGCCCAAGTAATGGTCCGTGAACGCGTGGTTTTGCTCGGGGTCCAACACTTCCAACAGCGCCGCTGAAGGGTCGCCGCGAAAATCCATGCCGACTTTGTCGACTTCATCCAGCATGAACACGGGATTATTGGTTCCCGCCTGCTTGATGCCTTGCATGATCCGTCCGGGCAATGCCCCGACGTACGTGCGGCGATGTCCGCGGATTTCGGCTTCGTCACGCACCCCGCCCAGGCTCATGCGCACAAATTCGCGACCCAAGGCCCGGGCAATGGATTTACCCAACGACGTTTTTCCCACGCCTGGCGGCCCGACAAAACACAGAATCGGACCTTTGAGTTTCTCCTTGAGTTTGCGGACGGCCAAATATTCGAGGATGCGTTCCTTGACCTTTTCCAGGTCATAATGGTCTTCGTTGAGCACCTTCTTGGCGGCGTCAATGTCCAGGTTGTCCGTGGAGGCGTGATTCCACGGAATTTCCACCATCCATTCCATGTAGGTACGCACGGTCGCCGCCTCGGCGGTGTCGGGGTGCATCTTTTCGAGACGCTTTAATTGTTTTTCCGCTTCCTTCAGGACCTTGTCCGGCATGCGGCACTCCTCAATGCGTTTTCGAAATTCCGCCACTTCTTCGGCCCGGTCATCGAGTTCCCCAAGTTCTTTCTGAATGGCTTTCAATTGCTCACGAAGAAAGTATTCCCGTTGCGTTTTATCGATCTCGCCTTTGGCGTCGGCTTGGATTTTCTGTTGCATCGACAACACGTCAATCTCTTTCGAGAGGATCTCCGTCACGCGTTTTAACCGGGTCACCGGGTCGTCGGTTTCCAGAATTGCCTGGGTCACCTCCACTTTCAAGCCAAGGTTCGATACGATGAGGTCGGCCAGCCGGCCGGGTTCATCCATGTTTTCGATGACCACCATGACGTCCGGCATGAGCACTTTCCCCAGGCTGGCGATCCGGTCCACCCCTTCTTTTGCGGTTCGAATGACGGCTTCGGTTTCGAGGGACGCCGCCGGTTTGCGAGAAGCCGGGAAGGGTTGAATGCGAACGGAGTAAAACGGCTCGGATTGGAGATAGTGGATGATCTTTGCCTTGGTCAGGCCTTGGACCAGAATTTTGATTCGCTCGTCAGGGAGTTTCAGCATGCGCATAATCATGCCGACCGTACCGGTTTCGAAAATGTCCGTCGGCGTCGGCGTTTCCGTGTCATGGGCTTTTTGAGTCGCCAGAAGGACCATTCGATTACCGGCAAGGGCCGTTTCTATCGCTTTGATCGACATTTCCCGTCCGACAAACAAGGGCAGTACCATGTACGGAAAGACCACGATGTCCCTCACGGGGATCAACGGTAGATCATTGGGAATATCGACGTGTGGAGGAGCCTGGTGCAGTTCTTCAGTCATTGATCGTTGCGAGAAGTTTCGAGCCGGCAAACGTTACGTGTCACACAGCGCCAAACAAATTTTTGGGGTAGCACCACCGAGGGCAGGAATCGTCCGTCGTTCACCCATACGGATTGTGGCTTTCAGCCGTCGAGTTTGTTCTCGACGGATCATTCAATAGTAGGTAAACAAAAAAATGAATGTCAAGGAAAGAAGCTCTATTTGAAGCCTCCCAAACTTTACAAGCCATACAGGTCGATCTATAATGACGCACCTTTTCATCGCATCCTTTCAGGTCTGAGTATCTGAACCCGGTCCCCTGAAAACCACGGTATGTCTCTCACCCTTGAGTGCTGGTCCTGACTTGTGATTGTATTGCCCCTGTCCCAATGGGACGTGTTTGTCCGGAACACAAGATGATGGAAATCAGTTCAAAGAAGCCGCGTTCGACGATTCCCAACCCCGGAATCCCCATGAGAGTCATAACGGGTGGCGTGCGGGCGATTATTCTCGTGTCCGGATGCCTATGCATGAATATGTCTTCACCGGCGTTGAGTCAGGCACAGGACGTGGTCGTGGAAAGCATTGCCATTGCGGGAAATCAGCGAATCGAGTCGGACGCGATTCTTGGGAACGTGACCCTCAAAACGGGAGATCCGCTTTCATCCCAGGTGACGCGACAGCAGATTCGACGGATTTACGACATGGGCTTCTTTGACGACGTGCAAGTGCAGACGGAAGCGACGGCGAAAGGCGTCGCGGTCACTTTCGTGGTGCAAGAAAAACCCTTTGTAACGGCCATTGTCTTTGATGGGAATGACGCGTTGTCGGACGATAAGTTGAAAGAGGTCATCACGCTGCAGAATCAAGTATTCCTCGATCAACAAGCAACCAAAGCGAGTGCGGAGAAGATCAGGGCGGAATATGAAAAAAGCGGGTATCACAAGGCCAAAGTCATTCCGATCATTCAGGAATTACAGGAGAGTCGCAATCGTGTGACTTTTTTCATCCAGGAAGGAGCGCGAGCCAGGATCGATACGATTCATTTCGCCGGCATGACCGTGTTCGACAAAAAAGATTTATTAAGTGTGATGGCCAACCAGGAATGGACCCCGTTTCTCTCCCTCATCACGGACGCGGGGATCCTGCACCAGGAAGAACTCTCAAACGATATTGAACGGATCAAGGAATATTATTCGAATAGAGGATATCTTGACGTGCAGGTCGGGACCCCTGCCATTGAACTGGCTGATGATGAGGAATCCGTGAACCTGACGTTTCAAATCAGTGAAGGGCAACCGTATACGGTTCAAACGGTCCGCTACGAAGGGAATACGGTTTTTGAAGACGAAGCCCTTGCGCGATATTCGTATATCCGTCCCGATGACGTGTTTCAACGTACGGCGGTCCGTGAAGAAATTTCTCGCGTCACGGACATGTATGGAGCGGAAGGGTATGCATTCGCCGAAGTCGCGCCCAACCTGTCTCCTAACCCTGATACGCTGACGACGGACATTACCTTTACGATCAAGGAAGGGTCGCTGATTCGGGTCAGGGAGATTCACATTACGGGGAATGATAAAACGCGCGACAACGTCATTCGCCGGGAACTGCGGGTGGATGAACAGGAAGTCCTGGATTCCGCGGCCATCAAGCGCAGTTTTCAGCGACTCAATAACCTGAATTTCTTTGAAACCGTCGAACTGGTTCCCGAACACGTGGAGGAAGATAAGGTCGACGTGCAAGTGCGAGTCAAAGAGAAGCCCACGGGGCAATTCAGTATCGGCGGCGGGTTCAGCACCCTCGATCAATTTACGGCCATTGCCAATATCACGGAAGGGAATTTATTCGGTTTGGGGTATTTGGTCCGAATTCGCGGACAAGTCGGCGTTCGTCGAACGATCGGCGTCCTGACGTTCAGGAATCCGGCGCTGTTTGACGGCCCCACTTCCTTCCAGGCAGACGGGTTTAGCACGCAAACGAATTTCTTGACGTACTGGGAAGAGAGAAAGGGTGGAACGGTTCAATGGGGAAGGGCTTTTTCCGAATATATCACGGGAAGTCTTACTCTCGTCGGCGAGCAAATCAGCATTACAAACGTGGCCAATGACGCGACGGATTTCATTCGGAACCAACTCGGCGATCAATCCACGACGGGGTTCAGGTCGAGTATCTTTCGGGATACCCGTGACTTTTTCCAGGATCCGCGTACCGGATCGAGAACGGGTTTGCGCCTGGGTTTTGGCACCTCGGTTCTGGGAGGGACCAACGATTTCTATCGGTTCGCGCTTGACGGATTGAAATACATCCCGTTACCCGTGTGGGATCTCAGGATGGCGTTCCGTGGGCGCGTCGGCATGGCGGACGGGTATTCGGGAGACTCCGTGCCCCTGACGGAACTCTTCTTTGTCGGCGGCATCAATACGATGCGCGGGTTTCAATTTGGGCGAGCCGGTCCCGTCACCGCGTCCGGAACGTTGGCAGGGGGGAATAAACAGTTGATTCTTAATACCGAGTTGATTTTTCCCGTCCTTCCTACGGCAAAATTGAATGGAGTACTCTTTTTTGATTACGGGAAGGGTTTTGCCGAAGAAGAAAATTTGAATTTCAATTTGCGAAAGGCAACGGGAGTAGAGGTGCGCTGGATTTCACCGTTCGGGCCTTTACGCGCGGCATGGGGCCTCAAGTTGGATCGCATGGACCGGGAGCAATCCAGTGTCTTTGAGTTTTCCGTCGGGAACGTCTTCTAGAATGCAAAACTTACGGGACATGAGCGGTTCGCATCGGTTGTCATGCTCGGGAATCGTACTTCAGGCGGGCTTGACCATTCTGTTGTCGGTGATCACTGGTTGCGCGACGCCTGCTTCTGAGCCTGCTGGAATTTTCGTCACGGAGCGATCGGCGGGTTCCGGTGTCGTCATCGGTGTCGTGGATACGCAATGGTTATTGAAAGAGTCGAAACTCGGCCGCCAGGTCAATGAGACGCTCAACCAGTTTATGAAGGACCGGCAGGCGTTACTCGAACTTGAACAGCAGGAACTACGGAACCTGGAAAATGAGTTGTTGCGTCAGGGTAGCGTCTTAAGTCCTTCGGCCAAACAACAAAAAGAAGAGCAATTACGCCAGCGTATGTTGGACTACCAGCAAAAAGCCGGTAATATGTCACGGGAGTTTCAGGGCAAGCAGGCCGAGTTGCTGGATGAATTTCGCGAACAGGTCGACATGGTAGTCAAACAAATTGCTCAAGAACGAGGGTTGAGACTCGTCGTCGAAAAAGGAAAGAATACGTCGACGCGGTACTATGACAAGAGTATGGACTTTTCATCCACCGTGTTGGAAATGTTGGACCAGACCTCGTTACGCTGAGGAACAAGGGCGCGCATGACGCCAGTGACGTCGAACGACGGTCTCTTCCGGTCTGAGGATACGTGGGAACCATGAGCGATCAGATGGCCGAACCGGACATTGTGATGGATGCCATTGGAGTGCAGGCCATCCTTCCGCATCGTTACCCGTTTTTGCTCGTGGACCGGGTCGTAGCGTTTGACGCCGGGCGACGGGCAGTCGGGTTGAAAAACGTCACGGTCAATGAACCGTACTTCCAAGGCCATTTCCCCGGACGTCCCGTCTTCCCGGGCGTGTTAATCGTTGAAGCGCTTGCCCAATTGGGCGGAGTGTTGGCCATTCGATCGTCGTCCGTTGAGGGATCCCCGATCGTGTACCTGACGGGAATCGATAAGGCCAGGTTTCGCAAACCCGTGATTCCCGGCGACCAGATACGGTTGGAGGTCGAAGTGGTGAAACGCCGGCCACCGTTCTGGAAGATGCAAGGAAAGGCTTTTGTCGGAAATGACCTGGTGTGCGAGGCTGAATCAACGGCGATGCTGCAATCGGAACAGGCCGGCTCCACGGAGACGGAAACGGGACCCCCAAACCTTAAGGATCATGATGTCGAGTAGGTCCATTCATCCCACGGCTATTGTTCATCCGAAATCCGAGCTCGATGAGGACGTGATTGTGGGCCCTTTTTGTGTAATCGGCGAGCACGTGAAAATCGGTCGCGGGACTGAACTGTGTTCACACGTAAGCCTGGAAGGTCATACGGATATCGGACAACGGTGTAAAATCTTTCCCTACGTTTCAATCGGGGGTCCGCCCCAGCACCTCCAATATCATGATGAGCCGACGCGCGTGAGTATCGGCGATGAAAATATTTTGCGGGAGTACGTGACGGTGAACCGCGGTACGGCGTTCGGTGGCGGCGTCACGACGATCGGCCGGCATAATTTTTTGATGGCCTACGTGCACGTGGCGCATGATTGTCGCATTGGCGATGACGTTGTCATGGCTAATGCTGCGACGCTTGCCGGACACATTTCCGTCGGGAATCATGCCGTGATTGGTGGATTGGTGGGCGTGCATCAATACGTGCGGATCGGCGACTACGCCATGATCGGCGGATGTTCCGCAGTCGCAAGGGACGTGCCTCCGTTCATGCGCGCAGTCGGCAACCGGGCCGACCTCTATGGGATTAATGCCATTGGGCTTCGCCGGGGCGGGTTTTCCGCCCAGCGCATTCGTGTGTTGAAACAAGCCTACAGCCTGCTGTTTCGAAAAAACCAGCGCATGGCCGATAGCATCAAACTGGCCCGCCATCAATTCGATGATAGTCCGGACGTCCTGATCCTGCTGACGTTTTTGGAAACCTCGACTCGCGGGATGTGTCGTTCCGCGCGAAAAGGTCAAAGCGATCAGGAAGAATTTTAGGTAACCCACACGCGGTGACACAAGATTTGTCGTCGTCAGCTTTGCCGCTTCCTCCCACTGGAGCCTGGATAGGCCTTATTGCAGGCAACGGTCGCTTCCCCGTCATCTTTGCCGAAAACGCCAGAAAGCTCGGGTTTCGAGTGTCGGCTGTGGCCCATCGCGGTGAAACCTCTCCTGAGTTGGAGCAGGTGGTCGACCGGATGCATTGGGTTCGCATTGGTCAATTCGGAAAAGTCATTCAGGCCCTCAAATGTGACGGCGTCGAGCAGGCCGTGATGCTGGGGGGGATGAAAAAAACGCATCTTTTTTCCGGCGTGCGTCCGGATTTTCGGGCGATGGCGTTTTTTGCCAAGCTGAAATCATGGAAGGATGACCAGATTCTCAGGGCTATTGCCGACGATCTGGAAGGGGAAGGGATTACGATTCGAGAGTCCACGTTCGGGCTTTCGAATCTCGTGGTCCCCGAAGGCACGTTGACCCGGCGTGAGGCGTCCAGGAAGGAACGGGAGGACGTATCCTACGGATGGCGTATTGCGAAAAACGTCGGCCGTATGGACGTTGGTCAATGCGTGGTGGTCAAAGATCGCGTGATCGTTGCGGTTGAAGCGGTTGAAGGTACGGATGAAACCATCCGGCGCGGCGCCCGGTTGGCTCGGAGCGGGGCCGTTGTCGTCAAGTGTTGCAAGCCCCAGCAGGATTTACGGTTTGACTTGCCCGCGGTCGGTCCTCGAACCATCGACGCGATGGATGAAGCGAAGGCGTCGGTGCTGGCCTTGGAGGCCCACAAGACTATTATGATCGACCGGGAAGAGACGCTGGAAAAAGCTCGTCGGGCCGACATCGTCATCATTGGTATCCGGGGATAATCGGGTGGCACTATTCTGCATCTGCCCTATGTGGGTCTAGTTCTCTTTTCCTCCCCTTTGTAAGGGGAGGTCGGTGGGGGTAGAGTTGAGCGCCCACAGGGCACGGGATTTTGCCTTCCCAACCGCAGGGTCTACCTCCCCTCACCCCTCCTTACAAGGGAGGGGAACGGGAGACGCTGCCTGAGTGAGGCTGTTTTCATGTCAGGACAAAGCATGCAACTCATCAACGTCGGGGTCATCGGTGTGGGGCACCTTGGGCAACATCATGCTCGTATCTATTCGGAATTGCCCCAGACTCGGTTGGTCGGCGTCGCTGATCTTGACGAGACCCGACGGGCCGAAGTCGGCAACCGTTTCGGGGCGGCCCATTTTGGAGATTACCGGAATCTGTTGGGCCAGGTCGACGCGGTGAGCGTCGCCGTGCCGACGTTGCAGCACCGGGAGGTCGTGCTGGATTGTCTCGATGCAGGCGTGCACGTATTGGTCGAAAAGCCTCTGGCTGTCACGCCGGACGAAGGCCGACAGATGATCGACCGTGCGCAGCAGAAAGGACTGGTGTTACACGTAGGGCACGTTGAGCGCTTCAATCCCGTCAGGGACCTGGTTCAGGATCTTCTGTCCTCTCCCAGGTTTATCGAATGTCATCGGCTTGCTCCCTTTCAACCACGGGGAACGGACGTCGACGTGGTGCTGGACCTGATGATTCACGACGTTGACCTGATTTTGTCTTTTGGCCTGGGGAAGGTCTCCAAAGTGGAGGCTGTTGGAACCGCGGTTCTTTCCCCGCAGTTTGATTTTGCGCATGCCCGGGTGGAATTCGACAAGGATTGTGTCGTCAATTTGACTGCCAGCCGCGTCTCGACCGGCCGTTTGCGAAAAATGCGTCTGTTTCAGGAACGCCTCTATCTTTCCGTTGACTTTCTTTCCCGCCGGGGCATCGTGTACAGACAAGTCCCAAGCGACGAATCGTTCGTTCAGGAAGAAACGGTCCAGGCAGGAGATGAAGAGCCGCTTAAGCGTGAATTACAAGCTTTTGCGCAAGTCATCCAGGTCGGTACTGCCGGCGGTGTTTCCGGCGAAGAGGGTTTGGCCGCCTTGGAACTCGTCCATGCGATCAAACGGTCCATCCGTGGGAAAGTGTATCCGCTGGCCGGGCTTTCAAGGGTAGCACCTTAGAGGAGGGCGTGGCTGGTCCGTCGATCATGATCGTCACCGGTGAGGCGTCAGGCGACCTCCACGGTGCAAATTTGGCGAAAGCCCTGAAAGAACTTCAGCCTGGAGTCAGAATCGTAGGAGTCGGTGGGCAGCACATGCGGGCTGCAGGAGTGGAACTGGTGCCGGGTTTACATCGTTTGGACGTCGTTGGGGTGCCGGGCCCGGTCGAGATTTGGAAGGGCTTGGCCAACTTGTTGACCCTTAGGCGGTTTTTCAGAAGGGAATCCTTCGATGGCGTGGTGTTTGTCGATAATCCATCGATGAATCTTCGGCTGGCCAGGACCGCGGCGAAGTTCGGGCATCGCGTCATCTATTACATCGCACCGCAGGTTTGGGCATGGGGCCAGTACCGGATGAATTTGATCAAGCGAGTCGTGCGCCGGATGATCGTTATTCTTCCATTTGAGGAGGCCCTGTACCGTGAAGCCAACGTGCCTTGTAACTTTGTTGGTCATCCCTTACTTGATCACGTGGCACAGCGGTATGATACGGCTCATGTGCGCCGACAATTGGGGCTGCCGGTTCAAGGCTTGGTTCTTGGAGTGCTTCCCGGAAGCCGGCATGCCGAAATCGAGTCACTGTTGCCGACTATGATGGAAGCGGTGGGACGCATTCGGGAATCATTTCCCGACCTTCATTGCGTCATCGGGCAAGCGCCCACGGTAGCCGCAGAATGGGTCAACGCGGTCATTGACCAAAAGGAGCTTCCCGTGACCGTGGTACCGAATCGACCCGAAGAGGTCATGACCGCCGCGGATTTGCTGTTGGTGGCTTCGGGGACGGCCACCTTGCAGGCAGCCTTGGTCGGCACGCCCATGATCCTGGCGTATCGTGTTTCCCTGTTGACCTGTCTTCTTGCCAAAATGGTCATCACGGTCGAACACGTGGGTTTGGTCAACCTGGTCGCCGGGAGTGGCATTGTCCCGGAATTATTGCAATCGGAAATGACGGCTGAACGACTAAGCGCAGAGGCGCTTGGTCTTCTGAAGGATCAAGCCCGGTACGATCAAATGCGGGAAGCCTTGGGTGGCATTCGCGCCAAGCTTGGTTCGCCCGGAGCTTCCCTAAGAGCGGCGGAGGTCGTGTTGGACGAGTGTCAGGCATGACAGTTTATCTCAGGATTTTATCCTACCTGCATGAATACCGGTTCCGGTTGATCGTGGCGTGTCTGTGCGCGGCGGGCGTGGCGGGCATGTCCGGATTGTATGCCTGGTTGGTACAACCGGTCCTTGACGAAATTTTTATCGCCAAGGATCAACTGCTGTTAACGGTTCTGCCCCTGGTCATTCTTGGCGCGGCCACGTTGAAGGGACTCTTCGCGTATGGTCAAGCCTATCTCATGAGTTACGTGGGCAATCGCGTGGTGGCGGAAGTCCGGCAGCAACTGTTCGGCCACTTTCTTTACATGTCGTTGCCGTTTCACCAGAAACATTCAAGTGGGCGATTGGTTGCACGGATCATCAACGACGTCAATGAAATGGCCAACGCCGTTCCCAACGTCGTTAGAGACCTGATTCAACAGGGGCTGATCCTTGTTGTATTGACCGGCGTGGCGTTCTACCAGAATTGGAAGTTGGCCACGGCGTTGCTTGTGGTAATGCCGGTTTCAACCTATGCCATCGTGAAAATCGGCAAGCGGTTGCGAAAGTTGGCTACCAGGGGCCAGGAGTCGATGGGAGATATGGCCTCGTCGTTGAAGGAAGCCTTTGCCGGGATTCGACTCGTCAAAGCGTACGGTGGTGAACACGTTGAACGGCAACGATTTGCCAAGGGAAATACCACGTATTTGCGAGCGGTCACGAAATCGGCGCAACTGGCTGCGCTGACGTCGCCCCTCTTGGAGGTAATAGGCATAGGTGGCATTGCCTTTATCGTGTGGTACGGAGGGTTTTCAGTGATAGACGGACAAATGAAACCCGGCGAGTTTTTTTCCTTTTTAGCGGCTATGTTCATGGCGTATGCTCCGTTAAAAAAACTGGCCAGCGCCAATATGTTCATTCAACGGGCGATTGCAGGGGCGAACCGGGTTTTTGAAATGCTCGACGTGGAGCACGAATTTGTGCGCGACTCCGGACGTGCGACCTTGCCGGCCATCTCGCGTTCCCTGGAGTTTCAAAACGTGAGCTTTCATTATGAAGGGAGTGATGCCCCGGCAATCGAACACATTAACCTGTCCGTCGAATTTGGCGAAGTGATTGCGTTGGTCGGAAAAAGCGGGAGCGGCAAATCCACCCTGATGAGTTTGGTGCCGAGGTTTTATGAGCCATCCGAAGGCCGCATCCTGATCGACGGCCTGGACCTCAAGGAGGTGACCCTGACGTCCCTGCGTCCGCAGATTGCCATCGTCTCCCAGGAGACGGTCTTGTTTGATGAATCGGTACGGGCTAACATTGCATATGGACGGCCTGATGCATCCGAGGAAGAAATTATCCAGGCCGCCCGAGCGGGATACGCGTGGGAAATTATTGAAGAGTTGCCCAACGGGTTGGATACGCTGATAGGAGAAAACGGCGTCACCCTGTCTGGCGGACAGAGGCAGCGGTTGGCCATTGCCCGTGCGATATTGCGGAATCCTCCGCTGCTGATTCTCGATGAAGCGACCTCCGCGTTGGATACCGAGTCCGAACGACAAGTCCAGGCGGCCTTGGCTGAATTGATGAAAAACCGGACGACGCTGGTCATTGCGCACCGCCTTTCGACCGTTCAGCACGCAGACCGTATTATCGTCCTGGACGAAGGGCGCATTGTGGAAGAGGGTCTCCACCATGAGTTACTTCGTCGAAACGGGGTGTACTCGCGACTGTACCAGACACAATTCCACGACGTTCCCGCAATGCGCACGATACGATAGCCAATCAAAGACCAGCAGCTTAGAGGATGAACGCACTGAAATTAAGCATCCTGTCGTTTCTTGGCGCGGCCACGATTCGGCTTCTCGGCAAGTCGATGTCCTTGAAGTCGCATGGATTCGAACCGGTTGACCGGATATACCGGGAAGGATGCAATATCATCCTGGCATTCTGGCACGGGCAACAATTGATGATCCCGTTAGGTTACCGTGGCCCTCACCCCGAGATCCTGATCAGCCAGCACCGTGACGGGGAAATCATTTATCGCATCATCAAACGATTCGGCTTCGGCGCCGTTCGCGGGTCGACCACGAGGGGAGGACACAAGGCCTTGCGTCAACTCATTCGCCTGAGCCGACGGGGCGTTGACCTCGTCATCACGCCCGATGGTCCCAAGGGGCCCAGACATCGCATTCAACCGGGGGTCGTCGCGCTCGCCAAATTCACGGGCCTGCCTATCGTTCCCCTGGCGTTTGCGTGCTCAAAAAAAAAGTCTTTTCCAGTTGGGACCGGTTCATAGTCCCGTATCCGTTTTCCAGCGGGATCTATCTTTGGGGCAACCCGATTCGGGTTGAACGTGATGCTGGTGCCGAGACCCTGGAACGGATACGGATAGAGTTGGAAACCACCCTCTGCTCCCTGTCATCCGAAGCGGAAGCGATGTGTCATGATTTGCGAGAAAAGCCAGCCGTTGCTCCGACCGATGCCGGACGAGACGATTCCTGATGCCTCCCGTTGAAAACGGGAGAACCGGCATTGCCTTTTAATCCGGGTTCGTGTCGAGATGTGGTACGGTCTATATAATGTGCTCCTCATCCTCGCGTTTCCGCTCATTCTTTGCGCGTTGCTGCTCAAGAAACGGTGTCGTTCCGGCCTGTTGCAACGGATAGGATGGGTTGTGCCGCGAGGGTGGGACTCCCAGCAGGACGTGCTCTGGATTCACGCCGTGTCCCTGGGAGAAGTTTCTGCCATCGTGCCGTTCGTGACGACGCTTCATCATCGATACCCCGCAGTCAAGATCATCGTATCGACCGTCACGGAAACCGGACGGGAAGCCGTGCGGCAACGATTAACCGGCATCGCCACGCATTGTTTTTTGCCGTTGGATTATCCCTGGATCGTTAACCGGTTCATTACATCCCTGAACCCCATCGGGTTTTTGGTCGTCGAAACCGAGTTGTGGCCGAACCTGTTGCGAGAGTTGGCTCGCCGGGGCGTTCCCTCCGTGATCCTCAACGGACGACTGTCGTCCCGTTCTTTTTTACGATACCGTTGGATCCGGCCGTTCATGCGTCAGGTGCTCTCGACGGTCTCATTGGGGCTTCTGCAATCCGTCAGGGATGAACAACGATTTCTCAAGTTGGGCGCTTCACCTGACCGGATGCGTCATACGGGAAACATGAAATTCGACCTGACGATGAATGGAATTTACTCTTCTCGAACACCGATTCACCGTTCGACGTTCGGGCTGTCGGAAGACGAAAGGCTGCTTATCGCGGGGAGTACTCATCCCGTTGAAGAAGAAATTCTTTTGGAAAGTTATCGCGCCGTGAGCCGTGCATTTCCCAACGCGGTTCTGGTGTTGGCACCACGACATATTGAACGCAGCGACGCTCTGGCCGAAACAATCCGGGCTTTCGGGTTTCCGGTGGTGCGACGAAGCCGGCTGCCGGAAACGGGTCACCAGAAAACCGTGGGACCGAGGGTCATTATCCTTGATACCCAGGGAGAATTGGCCCATGCGTACGGGTCAGCCTACATGGCATTTGTGGGAGGGACGCTGGTTCCCGTCGGAGGGCACAATCTCCTGGAACCGGCGGCTTGGGGAAAGCCCGTGTATTTTGGCCCCCATACGGATCACTGCCAGGAAATTGCGGATTTATTAGTTGAATCCGGGGGAGGCATTCGTGTCAACAACGGGCAGGGATTGACTGAAACGTTGATGAAGGGCATGCAGAGTCAGGATTGGGTGTCTCAGATAGGACTGCGGGCGCGAAAGGTCATCGATGACAACCAAGGAGTGGTCGAGAGAAACGTGAGTATGGTCGAGCAAGTTGTCAATTTTATTGAGCCATGTCCTCTTGAAGGGAAGAGGCGCGGGCATTCATGAACGTCCGATGAATGGATGGAAATCTCTGCTTGTCGCCCCGTATCGGTTCGCAACGTGTATGCGGACGCGGCTGTATGAACGAGGATGGTTGGCGAGACGCCGGTTGCCGCGTCCGGTGGTCAGCGTCGGGAATCTTACGGTCGGTGGAACGGGTAAAACCCCCATGGCCATGTGGGTGGCAGGCAAGCTGTTGAAATACGGGAAAAAGCCGTGCATCCTCAGCCGGGGATACCGTCGTAAAAGTCAACGGGAATTTTTGCTGGTCTCTGATGGAACGTCGGTCCTTGCCGGACCTCGGGAGGCTGGTGACGAACCCTATCTCATGGCAACGCGATGTCCGGGTGTCGCCGTGGCCGTTGGCGCTGATCGATATGAACTGGGTCATTGGGTATTGAGCCAAATACCCATTGACTGTTTCGTTCTGGATGACGGTTTCCAACATTTGGGCCTCGACCGCGACGTAAACCTGCTGTTGGTAGACAGTTCCAATCCTGCCGGAATCCAGGCGCTGCTTCCCGCGGGAAAACTTCGGGAACCGCTTGGCGAAGCCAGAAGAGCCTCGGATATTGTTCTGACCCGGGTTGAAAATGAATCCATGATTGCTGACGTATTGGATCCGATCCGGGCGGCCCTGGGTTCCACGATCGATCCCATTACCACGAGATTCACGCCCAAAACATTGATGGGTGCATCGGAATCGATGCCGCTTTCCGACGTTCGCAGAAAACGGGCGCTCCTCTTCAGCGGTATCGGGAATCCCGAACAGTTCCGCCGGATGGTGACGGCGTTCGGCGTGCAGGTGGTGGATGAACTTGTCTTTCGGGATCATGAAGCGTACAGCCCTTCCAGGGTTGCGGAGATTTATCGACGCGTTGAGCGGAGCCGTCCGGACGTGGTGCTCACGACGGAAAAGGATTTGATAAAGGTTCAATCGAATTGGTCGGTTCCCATTCCTCTTTTTGCCGTTGGTCTTGAGTTGGAGTTCTTGGATGGCGAGAGTCGCTTGGAAAGGGTCTTGGCGGTTTTGTAAGTAAGGGGTTCCTTATGGAAAAGGGGAGAGTGGGGCATAGATCATGGGATAGGTGAACAACTCCTCGAGCCAAGCGGTCATCGCAGTCATGGGCAGGGGCATCATGTTCAACCGGACTTCGAGTTGATAGTGATTGTCCATCCCCATGATTCCGACAATGGCGGCGGCATCCGGGTGACCGGGAAGAATCGCTTGTGTTCGAAATTCGGAAACGGTGGTGTACAGCCGGCCGCCCTTTCCCACAATGTCCAACAGGGCCGGAAAGTCCGTCAGGCAGGTATGGGCCGAGCAGCGGTATACTGTTCGTACGCCGGGCTCGATGGTCTTGAATTCATTCAGGGTTTCCCGGGAAAAGCCGGTCAAATAGATTCGAACCGTTGCCGACGGCAGCCGGTGCGTCGAAGCCAATCCGCTGGCCGGTACGAGGAAGGCGAATGGGTCCGAGGAATTGAACTCGAATTGGCACGGTCCGAACGCATCCGGCCAGGAACAAAAAAACGGAACTTCTTCGTGGGTGTTGCGAAGCGTGATCCGGTCCTTTTGAATCGAAACGTCTATCGGTAAATCAAGCAGGTCAATGGCTTCGCGGAACGCTGCTTGTCGCTCATCCAGCCAGATCGGCCGTTGGTGGGGGGCATAGGGTTCACCCTGGGCAATAATCGTTGCGGTATGGAACCGGACCCTGATGAATGAGTGCGTATGGCGGAATCCGGCCCAGAACATGGCAAGGGGTTGCAGGGTGGCCAAATGGCCGGAAAGGTGCCACGGGTGGCTGATGGAGCAATACGCACTGACGGATTGGTGGCGTTGGAAAGTCGAATGGTAGCGGCCGGCCAGAAGAAAAAAATCGTCTTTCCATTCATCGAGTACATGAACCATTGTCACGTCTTCCAAGGGCCATTGATCGAGTCGTTGGATGGCTTCCGGCGATGAAACCGGCCACTCCTCGATGTAACAGATGCCTTCTTTATCAGGATCAACGGGACGCAATTCTCTGGTGCGCAGACGGTCGAGCAGGTCGAGGACCTGGGGGAAACTCAATGATTGACGAGATTCCCATCGTTGCTCACGCATGCCGGCATTCCTGCAGAAAATGAAGGATCTGATTGAGCCTTGGGTGGACTTGCATGCTTGGGTGGAGAGAAAAGAAGGAAGGCGGAAGAGATTGATGAATGGCGGAGAGGGCGGGATTTGAACCCGCGGTAGGGGGTTAGCCTACGACGGTTTAGCAAACCGTTGCCTTCGGCCGCTCGGCCACCTCTCCGACACCACGTTTTTCCTGATGTATTGCTTTAAATTTTCCGCGTTCAGTCTGTCATCGGCAATATGCACTCTAGGCGAAATCTTCGAAGAAGTCTACCTTTAACAATTCCGCTGGTCGAGTTAACATCGTGTAGCCAGGCAGCCTCTGTTCTTATGCATGACCCGACAACGAATCACCGCCTTCGCTTTCAGGTAAGGATGGTGCATCGGTTCCCAGTTGCGCCGCGAGCAACTGTAGTTTTTTGACCTGTGGATGATCAGGCGGAAGGGGATTCCCATATTCGTCCGTGAGTAATTCCTCCATGTCTTTGAGCATGGCCTCCAATTCGTGGATGGCGACTTTCGGCAACTTTTTTTTGCTCATGGAAATATTCCTCCGATATGCACGTCAGGCAAATCATGGTGTCGATAGCCACGCTTTGCCGAGACGAACCTTATGATTTTTTGTCTTTCTCGAGAATGCCGTTGATCACGGTGCGGAGATTGTCGATATCCAGGTTCGAGACGCGCAGGTTCCCGTCCAGAACGACAGTGGGGGTATGCTTGACCTGGACTCGTAGACCCCAGGCGATGCCTTGTTCCAGGGCTTTGTACGGCTCACCGCTGGCCAGTCCGTCCTCGAAGGCTTTGGCGTCCAGCCCGACTTCGCGAAGCAGTAATGAGCGGAGGCCGCGATCCAACACGTGAATCTGCTCTTTATGGATCGTACGGAATAGGACCGACTTCATTTCGGAACCTTTGCCCATGGCCCTGGCTTGCTCGTACATTTCAAAAGCCGTGGGCAGTTTTCCACGAATGACGGGAAACCCGATCAACCGGACTTCCAGTCGTTCGCCGAATTCTTCTGTCAATTTTGAAGTGACGACCCTTTCGAACAGGTGGCAATGCGGGCAATAAAAATCCGCAAATTCCAGGAGAAGGACTTTTCCCGGTGTATGAAGAGAAGGTTCACCCTTTATGACCTCGTACTCCCCCGGCAAGCGATTCGCAGCCTGGACGGCCACGACTGACAGGTAGAGGAACGCGATCCCGAACAACAGAACGGTTCTCCCTTGTTGCATAACGTTCATTGATTGCTCCTTGGCTGGATGCAAAAACCTGTGCTGCAATAACCACGGTATCATGAGTGACCGCGACGGAGCAAAACCGGAATGTCAAGGGCGTGCTTGGGAACGTCACGTGCTTTTGATACAATCGCCGGGTTGACTATTTTACTACGGATGCGTGTTCAGGAAGGGAGGTTCGGGAAGGATGAAAGTCATCAATTTGTCTGATTTTCAAGGCTTTTCCAGTGAAAAAATGAAAAAACAGAACGTGTTTGAAACGCCGCGATTCTTTTGCGACGTCTACGGTTTTGAGCCGGATCAGGTGCAGAAAGGGCACGTTCATGCCAACGAAGACAAAATCTACATGGTGCTGGAGGGGCAGGGCACCTTTCGCGTCGGCAACGAAGAACAGGTCCTGGGGCCCGGGCAGGGGACGCTGGCCGCGGCCGGTGAAGAACACGCCGTCACCAATCATTCCGGCGGTAGACTGCGTGTGCTCGTCTTTATGGCCCCTAATCCTTCGTAGGAACCTCTGATTTAATGCGCTATCGGGCACAGGGCTGCGTTGTGTCCTCGCTCAACCCTCACCTATCTCGATGATAAGCCTCGGGTTTCGCTCCGGGACGCCTTGCCCTGCATCCCGCTATCACAATAAACATGTCCTCGACGCCTGTCCCCGACGTTTTTAATCGGGGATCTGATCGGGGATCGGAGGTTCCTGTAGCCGTTATTGGCCCAGCAGTGTTTCGGGAGTGGGGATCTGACCCAGTATCAAGGAGCGGGTCTGATAAATGCCGGGCAATCCGGCTCCCGTGGCATAGACCAAGCCTTTCTCTCGTGTGCCCAATGTCAGATGTCCGCGGGGCCGGCCTTTTTGGTCGATGCCTGCGATTGCGATGGTGGGTGACGTGAGACCGTATTGATCCGGATGATCTTTCGTTTCACTGACGGGCAGTTCCGCCGGGAGATCCACGACACGGCTGACGAACAATGTGACTTGCTGCTGGTCGACAGGTTCCTCTTCTTTCCCTTCGAGATACCATTCTCCGTGCTGTTGAATGAGAGTGTACTGCGAGTCATTGGTTGTGACGGTCAAAAGCGCGACTTCCTTCATTTCCATGCCGAATAAGCGTTTGTCCTGCAAGTGAAACGTTTCACGCGGCAGATCCTGGAGGACGTGGGCCGGTATCCGATAGATGGGATCGTTCGCGGTCGTGACGGCGTACGCTTCTTCACCGGGAACGACCGGTTTGAAGAAGGCCACGTGATGACCACGTTGTTTGGTATGAACGGTCGCCGTCAAGGATGGGGTTTCGAGTTTCATGAGGAGTGCTTCTTTCTCGGCTTGTGAATCGATAAAGCCCGTTGCCGCCAGATCTTCGAGTGTCATCAATAGAATGCCGACCGCTGTTTTATCGGCAGGGGCGTTCACCGGAGACGTGAAATTCCACTCGGAAACCGGGCCATGGAATCCGGCTCCACGCTGGAGTGTGATGGTTTGCCCGGTTGTTTGCAGTTGGATGCGTTCAGCGCGTGTCCTGTCGAAGAAGAGAACGTCTTTCAGGCGAAAGGTATCCAGGGTTTTTGCCCGAAAATCCCCGACCATGAGCGTGGTTAGCAGAATGTTCTGATCCGATCCCCGTTGCGCATAGAGGGTGGAGGATAAAGGCCCCGTATTACCCAAGGCTAACGATTCGGTGTATTCCGGCGTGGTCAGGTCGATGGTGACGTAGGGAGATTGCAATCCGTATTGTTCGGCGGTCGCGTCCTGTTCCTGCCCTTTCTTTTGAATGATGCGGGAGACTTTGCCGATTTCCAGGGCACGTAGCACGCTTTCAATTTCACGCGCGTCACCTCGGGCTTCCACAGGTTCGACGATCCGCCAACGGTTGCGTTCGTCACGGTTCATCAGGATTCGTTCGGTGCGCGTGGTATACGCCAGGTGCGTCACGTCGCGGTAGTCGAAAGGCAGGAGCCGCCGTACCCCGGTTTCCCGGAGCACGTCCTGTTTCATGGTTGGAACTTCGATGGTATAGACGTAAACTCCCAGCACCACAAAGATGACCGCCAGGAGGAGCGTGGTTCGGAACGGTGTCATGGGAATGATCAGAGGCGGCTGCGTTGCCGCCACACCGTCAGGCCTGACAAGAGCATCAGGAAGGGCACCGAAAAGACCTGTACGGCGAACAGCATGTGTTCCTGGGTGGGATTCGGAATAAACGGCGGGAAGGCGGATTCTTTGGGGCTGACCGAAATCAGCGTGTCTTCATCCGCCAGCCAGGCAATGGCATTGGACAGGAAATCGGTGTTCCCCGGAAACTGCAAATAGGTGTTGCTGGCAAAAGCCGAATTGCCGATGACCACCATCGCGGGAGTCGACTCCAAGCCGGTGCGTTTCCGGCTCAATGCGCCGGCAAGCGCAAACGGACCTTTCTTATCGGTGCCTTCGTCAAATTCCGGAGTGGTTTCCACAAAATTTGTTTCGGCCCAACTCTCTTCCGACGATTGCAAAAGAGAGGTGAACTCCAGGTTGGCACCCGGAGTTTGCTCAAACGAAACCGGTTGCAGTACGGGCAGCAGGACTGGAGAGGTAAAGCCCTTGGTAATATGATGGTTGGTGAATCGACGGACGAGTAAAGCCGTCGGGCTGCCTTGGGCCACACGGTCTTCGGGATCGACAACGATCCCCGGTCCAAGCGTCAATCCCCATTGCGAAATCCACTCTTCGAGACCATTCGTCACCTGCGGGTCGAAGAGGAGCAGAACCCGTCCGCCCTTGGCCGTGAAGTTTGCTATGCGTGTCAATTCGTCCGGTTCAACGGACTTGCGAGGACCGGGAATAATGAGGACCGCGGTATCGTCGAGCAATGCCAGGTCTTTCCGGATTGAGCCACGGGCGATCCGATATCCTTGTGCTTCAAGGTTTTGTTTGGCCAATGACAGCCCGCCACGTTCCTGGTTCGTAACTTGGCGTTCGCCGTGTCCTTCCAAAAAAACGAGGCGCTTGGCGTCTGCGGTCGTCACCCGGATTAAGGCGCTTGTCAGGTTCGATTCGCTGGGTTTGGGGACGTGGACGGTCCGTTCGCCACTTTCAAGGACGGCCACGTCGATTTTGGAAATCTCATATTTGCGAGCCAATCCCGGTTCTTTCTCAGGATCGACGTAGGTGACGGACATGCGCGGGCTTGAATAGGCGTAGCCTTCCAGCAGGTCACGATACATCCGAAATCCCGGACTGCGTTCATGAGCAAACACCAGCACTCGGACGTCTTGTCCGAGTTGTCCAAGCACTTGCAGGGTTTGTGGAGCCAATGAGAAGTTCCGGGTTTCGGACAAGTCCCACCGGCCGCCGTGCCGGATCACCAAAAAATTGATGATGGTCAGGATACCGGCCATGAGCAGGATGGCCAGAATGCCGTTGAACCCGAGTCGCGTTGACCGCGAGCCGGAAAAGGTTTTGAGTCGCGTCCAGTTCCCGGCAAAATAGATCACGAGACACACTAACGCGATCCCTTCCAACAAGAAGGTCGTACTTGGGGCCGCGGTTTGGGGCAGGAGCAGTCCGCCGATTCCCGTGCCGACTCCCAGAATGCCGAGGATGGGTAAGAGGTGTTTTATGACCATCGGTGTGAATCGACGACGCGATGCGCAATGAATAACGTCAGCACGATGCCGGACAGGTAGTACGCAATGTCTTTCGCTTCCAGAAGGCCGCGAACGAGCCGGTCATAGTGTTCGCTGAATGATAAGTAGGACAGGATGGTTCCGATTGTCGTGTCGCCCAATAATGAACCCAGCTCACCGAGTAGCCAGATCAGCAGGATCATCCCGAAACTCAAAAACGCCGCGACCACCTGATTTTCGGTCGTGGCGGAGGCCAGAAGGCCGCAGGCCAGGAACAAGCCGCCTTGGAATGCCAGCGCCACGTAGCCGGTCAGGATGGGATGCCAATGAAAGCTGGCGTACAAGGACAGGATGATAGGGGTCAGGCTCGTCAGGGACAGCAATCCCAAATAGATGACCAGCACGCTCATGTATTTGGCAGAAATCAGTTCATTAATCCCGATAGGCGAAGTGAGCAGGAGCTCGAACGTGTGCAACTTCCGTTCTTCCGCGAACAGCCGCATCGTCAAAATCGGGAGGAGAAACATGAGGACGAAATCCAAACTGTAAAACAGTGAACGGAACACCAACTCATTCAAATTCAGTTGGGCGTAGGTGTTTTGGACCTGCAAAAATCGAACGGCTTGTTGGCCGGCGTTCACCGTCATCAGGTGAGCAATCAAACCGGAAATGAAAAGAAAAACCGCCCCGACGACGTATAAAACGGGTGAGACGAAAAAACAGCGCAATTCTTTTGCGAAGATGGTTTGGAACGGCGTCATGCAGGTGGTTGCTCACTTGAATCGGGATGGCCGGATTCACCCGACCCGGCGTCTTCCTCCTGGCGCGTGAGTTGGAGAAAGACTTCTTCCAGGGAAAGGGAGAGAGGTTTGAGTTCGAGGAGTCCGTACCCCTGGCTGACGACAAATTGTGAGAGTTTTTCGCGGAGGTCCTGTCCCAGTTCACAATCAACGGTGCAGGTATTGGAGGTGGAAGTCGGCAGGACGTCGAGGACGCCGGGAAGCATCCCGAGACGTTCCAGCCAATCGGGTTGCGGATGTTTGACCGTGAGGCTCATTTTCTCGGATTGGCGCAACCGGCTGGAAAGTCGATTGGGAGCATCTTCCGCCACAATGCGCCCCTCGTGAATAATCACGACGCGGTCACAGGTGGCCATGGCCTCGGGGAGAATATGGGTGCTCAGGATGATGGTGTGTGATCCGGCAAGACTTTTGATCAGTTCACGTATCTCGATGATTTGTTTGGGATCGAGCCCGACGGTGGGCTCGTCCAGAATCAGCACGGGAGGATCGTGGATGAGAGCCTGTGCCAGACCGACCCGCTGGCGGTATCCTTTTGACAGGTGACCGATGACGCGGTGGTGCACGTGGCCGAGTCCTGTTTGGTCGATCACGCAGGACCTCCGTGAAGCCAGGCGTTGTGGCGTTAATCGCTTTAATCGGCCCACGAACGTCAAATATTCGTCAACCGTGAGTTCCGGGTAGAGAGGGGGTATTTCGGGTAAGTAGCCGAGGTGTCGTTTGACGTCCATCGGCTGGTCCAGACAATCGAACCCTGCAATCATTACCGAGCCTTCACTTTGCGGCAGAAAACAGGTTAAAATGCGCATCGTGGTGGTTTTCCCGGCTCCGTTGGGACCCAGGAAAGCCAGAATCTCACCCTTCTTGACGTGAAACGTTACATCGTCAAGGGCCGTGTGGCGTCCATAGTGTTTTGAAACGTGCTGTACGGCAATCATGAAGCCACAGAAGGGGAAAAATCAGGTACTTCCCAGGATGTAAGAGCCTGGTCGAGTCTTGGGATACCAAGTACGGCAGGGTAGAAAAGCATACTGGGAGGACAGGTTTTCGTCAAGATGACTTCTGAACTTGGGAAAATTAAGAAGAAATAGTAGCAGATTTTCTGTTGACAAGTCTGCCGAATTATCTTTTAATGAGTAGGCTTTTTAATGAGCAAGTTTTCCATTCTTGAGATAGAACATTCTCTTCTTCCGGTTGTTGTCTATTCCTGTTTCAGTAAATGCAGAGACATGAAAAACCGACAATTTCGGGAGGCTCTATCTCTATAAATTTGTGCCGATAAGTTGTGCCGATAAGGAAAGCATGATGAAAGAGGATTTCAACATGGGAACGGTCAAGGGTTGGGTGGCCCTGATTATCGGCATAAGCCTTCTGGTGACGTTGTCGGCATGTGAAGGATCTAGACATGCCGAAATCATGAGCACCGAAGATTTACGTGCCAAGGCTGAGGCGCCCCCGGCGCCTGAGCCGAAACCGGCGCCCCCGGCGCCTGAGCCGAAACCGGCGCCCCCGGCGCCTGAGCCGAAACCG